>CABUJL010000117.1 GCA_902491915.1 uncultured Collinsella sp. | reverse complement strand
CTGCGGCTCCGCCGTGGCCGAGGACATCACGGCCGCCTACGACCGCGCCTTCGCCTGCGATCCCAAGAGCGCCTTCGGCGGCATCATCGCCTGCAACCGCGAGGTTCCCTTTGATCTGGTTGAGCACTTTGCCGATCAGAACAAGCAGTTCGTCGAGGTCATCATCGCCCCGAGTTACACCGCCGAGGCGCTCGAGCGCATGGCCAAGCGCCCCAACCTGCGCGTGTTGGCGACCGGCGGCGTGGACCACGGCGCTCAGGTGGAGCTGCGCTCCGTCGACGGCGGCATGCTGGTGCAGGAGGTCGACCACGTGACCGAGGATCCTGCGACCTTTACGTTCCCCACCGACCGCAAGCCCACCGACGCCGAGATGGCCGAGCTCGAGTTTGCCTGGAAGGTCTGCAAGGGCGTTAAGTCCAACGCCATCCTGGTTTCCAAGGGCAAGGCCGGCATTGGCATGGGCCCGGGTCAGCCCAACCGCGTTGACTCTGCGCTGCTTGCCTGTGAGCGCGCCGAGGACTTCTGCGAGCGCGAGGGCGTGGAGAAGGGCGGCTTTGCCTGTGCAAGCGACGCGTTCTTCCCGTTCCGCGACAACGTCGACGTGCTTGCTGCACACGGCGTGACCTGCATCATTCAGCCCGGTGGCTCCAAGCGCGACGACGAGAGCATCCAGGCCTGCAATGAGCATGGCATCGCGATGGTGTTCACCGGAGCCAGGCATTTCCGTCACTAAGTTCCGCCCTGGGACAAAATAATCTCTGCAAAAGGCGGCTGCTCCGTTTGGAGGGCCGTCTTTTTGGTATAAGAGGACGGAATGACTAACACGAAAGGTACAACCATGCCCCAGATTGATGATGCCGAGCTGTTTGGCAATGCCGAGGATCAGCGTGCGTACGAGGACTTTTGCGCCAATCAGGAGGCGGTCGAGAAGTTTACGCTCGACAAGCCCGCGCTTATCTGCCGCTGGCGCATGTCCAACAAAAAGGTGCCCATGCTCAACCGCCACATTCGTGCGCTGTCCGAGCGCCTGGTGCAGGGCGAGCCGCTTACCCATAACATGCTCAGTTGGGCCAAACAGCACGTTGAGTGGTCGCTTGCCGAGGGCGATTACACCGCACGCGACGGCGTGCTCATGCTGGTGATCGACGTTAACGGCAACGCCGCCATGACGGTGGGGGAGTACGAGCCGCTCGCCGATACGTCGGCCAAGGCGCTGCGTGCCCGCTCCGCCGAGGCCCGCTCCGAGGCCGACGAGACCGGCGTGGCACCCGAGCTGCTCGCCGCCGTCGATAACGGCGAGCTTGCCTTTGTGGCGCCAGCGGACGAGTGCCTGTGCGGCACGGCGACGCTCATTGAGCAGCTGGCCCAGACCAAGGGCATCCCGGTCGCGCGCGTAGACATTCCCGCGCAGCTCAAGGGTGCGCTGTTTCTGGTGAGCGACGAGCACGGTGTGGTTGCCGCCGCCGACTCCGACGCCGCCGACTCCGACGCCGCCACGGTCGCCTTCTTCGCCGAAGGCTACGAAAAGCTCCGTGCCCGCCGCTAAATGATGTTTCTGGAATGATTTTTCTGGGACGGGGATTAAAGAATCATTCCATCTCTGCATACATGCGTACGCTCGAGTAGAGGCTCGAGGTCGAAGTGATGGGGCCGATCGGTTTAGGACCGGTCGGCCCCTATTTTCTCTTAAGGCTATCGAACACTTTTGTCATATTAGGTGCCCACGGGGTCGTATCGTTGCGACGCCGTGGGCATAATGGTGTGGAAGGTGCAAGTTACGCGAAATGGGAGGACACATGGCGCTGATCTATGTCGTTGAGGACGACGAGCCCATTCGTCGTGAGCTTATCGACATCCTTGCCCGCGCCGGGTTTGAAATCGAGGCCTGCGAATCGTTTGAGCATGTCTCGCGCGATATTCTCGCCGCCGCGCCCGACCTGGTGCTGCTCGACCTCACACTTCCCGTCAAGGACGGCCAGCATATCTGCCACGAGGTTCGCCGCGAATCCGAGGTTCCCATTATCGTCCTCACGTCGCGCACGACCGAGATCGACGAGGTCATGGCCATGACGCTCGGCGCGGACGACTTTGTTCCCAAGCCCTACAGCGCCCGTGTGCTCGTGGCGCGCATCAACGCACTGCTGCGTCGCACCGCGGCGGCAGGCGAGCGCAGCACACTTGTCCACAAGGGGCTGGAGCTCGACCTCGCCCGCTCCATGGTTACCAACACGCAAACCGGCACTAGCACCGAGCTCACCAAAAACGAGCTGCGTATCCTCTCACTGCTTCTGAGCCGCGCGGGCAAGATTGTTTCGCGCTCGGCCATCATGCAGGACCTGTGGGACTCCGACGCCTTCGTGGACGACAATACGCTCACCGTCAACATCAACCGCCTGCGCACCACGCTCGAAAAAATCGGCATCAAGGGGTATTTGACAACGCACCGCGGCCAAGGCTATTCGGTCTAGGGGCCGGCTATGTCGTTTGGCAAGTTCTTTAAAGACGCGCTGCTTCCCGTCGCCGTGTGGACGTGCGGCGTGCTGCTGAGCTGCTTTGTGCTGACGGTCGCCGGTGCACCCGTCTCTATCGTGGTCGTGGCGGTCGGCGTGTCCTTTATCTTTGGCATGCTTGGCATCGTGATCGAATACGCGCGCCGTCGTCGTTTTCTGCGCCAGCTGGAGCGTGCGGCAGAGGAGCTCGAGAGTCCCGCATGGGTGCAGGAGATGGTGCAATGTCCGACCTATGCCGAGGGCGAGCTCGAGTATGAGGTCTTGCGTCGGGTGGGCAAAGCCGCTTGTGACGAGGTTGCCGAAGGCAGGCGCCAGACCGATGACTATCGCGACTATATCGAGAGCTGGGTCCACGAGGCCAAGCTGCCCCTGGCAGCAGCCCATCTGATTTTGGAAAACCTGGACGGCAGCGAAGACGATCTGTCGCGTGTGGATGACCTGGGCCGCGAGCTTGCCCGCGTGGAGCGCTATATCGACCAGGCGCTGTACTATGCGCGCTCGGAAGTCGTGGAGCGCGACTACCTGATTCGCCGCTGGGATCTCAAAACCTTGGTGACGGGCGCGATTAAAGCCAACGCGCGTGAGCTCATCGCGGCGCACGTGGCCCCGGTGTGCGAGAACCTCGACTTCGAGGTTTTTACCGACGAGAAGTGGCTCGAGTTTATTCTGGGCCAGCTCATTCAGAACAGCATCAAATATGCGCGCGAGGACGGCGCAAAGATCGTGTTTTCGGGTGCGTTGCTGGACGAGGGCCTGGCGAGCGAGCGCATCGAGCTTACCGTCGCGGACAACGGCTGCGGCGTGAGCGCGGCCGACCTGCCGCGCGTGTTCGAGAAGGGCTTTACCGGCGACAACGGCCGCACCACCAAGCGCGCAACGGGCATCGGCCTCTACCTGGTGGCGCGCCTGTGCTCCAAGATGGGCATCGACGTCACCGCAGCATCCGAGCCCGGCGAAGGCTTCGTCGTAACATTCGCCTTCTCGACCAACAAGTTCCAATACTTCGAGTAACGCACGCGGCAGACGCCCGCCCAAACAAAAACGTGCCGCCCCAAACAAAACGTGCCGTCCCAAACGGGGCGGCACGCCATCTTTTATCAGCCAACTCGCTGAAGTACGGTGACGAAGGCGCAAGGCCGGGAGGGGTTATCTAAGCCGACATCCCGCAGCCGCGAAGCGGCGAGGACGTCGGCGTGATAACCCCGCAGGCCTTGCGCCGACGGGAAGGAACCTACTTCACGACCAAGATGTCGCAGTCCGTATTGCGCAGCAGGAACGTCGAAATCGAACCCAGGAGCGCGTACTTAATCGAGGACAGACCGCGGGCACCGCAGAGCACCAGATCGGGCTTGACCACGTCGAGCATCTCGTCCTTGAGCGTCTCGCGAATGCGGCCGGCGCGAATCATGACCTCGACCTCGGGGATGTCGGGATTGGCCTTAGCCTCTTCGAGCTGCTTGGCGATGGAGTTCTTAAATGCCTCCTCTAGGCCGTTGACCAGATCGACCGGATAGGAACCGGCGCTCTCGAGCGCCGTGGAATCGATAACGTGGCCGATTATCAGCTTGGCGCCGTTGTTCGCGGCGACCTTGATGGCGCGTGCGAGCACAAAATCCTGCTGCTCAGTACCGTCGAGTGAAACAAATACCTTGGTGTAGCCCTCGTTCATGGTTTCCTCCTTGGTCTATCGCACGGGCGCGGGGCTCGTGCATCGGGCGGGCGCGGGCGCGTTGGCCGCCGGACACTCTATCTTGTTGCAGTTATACCCAAGGATTTGGGTTTGACCGCTCGCAATTCTGTGAACGGGCGAGTTTTTTGGTAAGGGTAGGCGTAGACGCGCCCGAACGGTTGATAATGGGACATCGCCCGCACCGTCCGCAGAACAATATCGGCGGGTGTCTAACGAGGGGGTCCCTTTGGATATTATCGAGCTTCTAAAATCTGCCTTCATGGGCCTGGTCGAGGGCATCACCGAATGGCTGCCTGTTTCGTCGACCGGTCACATGATCTTGGTGGACGAGTTCGTCAAGATGAACGTGAGCGAGACGTTCTGGAATATGTTCCTGGTCGTGATTCAGCTCGGCGCCATTCTGGCCGTCTGTGTGCTGTTCTTCCATGAGCTCAATCCGTTCTCGCCCAGCAAGGGCAAGGAGGGCCGTCGCGACACCTGGGTGCTGTGGGGCAAGATTGTGCTCGGCTGCATTCCCGCCGCGGCGATCGGCCTGCCGCTCAACGACTGGATGGAGGAGCATTTCTACAATGCTCCCGTCGTGGCGCTGGCGCTCATTGTGTACGGCGTGCTGTTTATCGTGATCGAGAACTGGCGCGCGAACAAGCGCGAGGAAATGGCCGTTGCCGGTTCGTTTGGTTCGCGTGCTGTGGTGTCGGGCGGACGTCCCGCCGGTGCGCACTTTGCGGCGCCTGCCGCGGCTACCGCTGAGGATGAGGACGATGACGAGAATCTGGACTTTGGCTCCATCGCCACGCTCGAGGACCTGAGCTGGAAGACTGCGCTGGGTATCGGCTGCTTCCAGGTGCTTTCGCTGGTGCCTGGAACGTCTCGCTCCGGTTCTACTATCATCGGCGGCCTGCTTTTGGGCTGCACGCGTTCGGTGGCGTCCAAGTTTACGTTCTTCCTGGCCATCCCCGTCATGTTTGGCGCGAGTGCGCTCAAGCTGGTCAAGTATTTCATCAAGGGCGGTACGTTCGGCGCCAACGAGGTCGCTATCTTGGGCGTGGGCTGCGTTGTGGCCTTTGTGGTTTCGCTCATCGCCATCAAGTGGCTTATGGGCTTCGTGCGCCGTCACGACTTTAAGTGCTTCGGTGTTTACCGCATCATCCTGGGCATCGTAGTGCTTGCATATTTCTTCGTTCTGGAGCCGATGCTCGGCCTCTAACTTAGTCGACGCTGCGCGGCGGCCGGGGCGACAACTTGTCATTCAAAGGGGGTGGCATGA
>CABUJL010000116.1 GCA_902491915.1 uncultured Collinsella sp. | reverse complement strand
TCGAAAACGCGAGAGCTTGAAGATTATTTTGAGCGCATTGTGCGCACGCGCGAAGGTGACCTACCTGGTCGTCGCAAAGGCGACGAATACTTGTCTCAAACCCATGCACTCTACCATGGCGACCCTGCGCCCTGGGCTTTAACGCCAAAGATATTCGATAAGGATATGACGGCGCTTCTTAAGGAGGCGGCCGAGCGCATGTACGGCATTATGGACAAGGTGACGCGGGCGTTTTGTTCCGATGCCTCCGTGCGTGCGTGGTTTCGCATGGATCCGGCTTTTGCTGACCTGTGCGCTATGGATGCCGGCTATGATTGCCAGATTCCCCTTGCGCGCGTTGATATCTTTCTTGACGAGGACGCCGGTTCGTATACGTTTTGCGAGCTCAATACCGACGGCAGTGCTGGAATGGTAGTAACCGATGCGGTCTGTCAGGCAGTGCGAATGACGCCTTCCTTTGAGGAGTTTGCATCCAGCTACCCCGGCTTTCGTCAGTACGATTTGTGCGGCAGCTGGATAGATGCACTGTTTGAGACCTATGCAGAGTGGGAGCTGGCCCATCCTCGTCGCACCGAGGATAGCGCACGATCGGACGACGGGGCCTGCGTTGACGAGGGGCTCTATGCACCGCAATCAAAGATATATCCTGCTTCGGTGGCAATCGTCGACTATTCGGAAAGCATCGACTTGGAAGATGCGGCTCATTTTGTCGACCTTATGAGGCAGCGGGGTGTAGTCGCACGCTTTGCGGATGTGCGCGACCTGCGGATTGGCAAAGGCGAGAGCGGTGCTAGGCGCCTATGCGATGCCGCTGGTCCTATTGATTGCGTTTGGCGGCGCGCGGTGACCGGCGAGCTGTGGGATAAGCCGTGCGACGGACGCTCAGCCTTAATCGAGGCCGCCCAAGAAGGGCTTGCATGCATCGTCGGTGGTTTTAGAACGTGGCCGTGTGCGACTAAGACCGTATTTGCGTTTTTGTGGTCTCGAGCCGGGCAGTCCTTGTTGAGCTCGGAGGAGCAGTCGTTTGTCCGGGAGCATGTGCCCTATACCGAGATTTTGGACGAAAGCACCCAGTTGTCGAGATTTGCCGAAAAGGATCGATGGATTGTCAAGCCGTGCGGCGGCTACAACGCGGTTGGCGTTGTAGCCGGTTTGGATGTCACGGAACGGGAATGGTCCCAGGTGCTGGTTCGCGCTGCGGCAGCTGGGGCGATTGTGCAGGAGTATGCTCAGCAGTATCAGACTCCCTGCTTGCGCGGAACGCTTGTCGATGGGCCGCATCGAGGAGAGGCGCCCAAAGGACTTGTGGATGGTCTTGGTTTTGCGCCCGCTTCTAATATGGAAGGCCTGTACCTGTATCGCGGCCGCTTTGCGGGCGTGTACACACGCGTCGGTTTTGCCAACACCATAGGGGAGTGGACGAGCCGCCTGAACGTTGCGAGCTTTTTTGAGGAATAGCCGTTTCTTGGGGCACCTTCCGTGGTTGCGGCGTTCGACGTGACGGGGAGATTTTGGCGAGGCCGGTGAGTTCAGTTCTGTCTGGCGTTTTTGTTGCGGGGCTGGGAGTACGCCTGAGATGGAGTCCCCTCCATGCGCTACCATGACAGGCAACGAATTTGACGAACGACCCGCCGAGCTTGCCTCGGCGGGCTTTTGGCGTTGCAATGCCGGAGGAACATCATGCTCATTCACCGTATAGCCGCGCAGCTTTACACTGCCGAGGCGCTGCAGGCCGTCGAGGCCGGACTCGATGCCGGCGAGGACGTGACGCTGGCCGTGTCTCAGTCGGGCCGAACGCTTATGGCGGCGGCCCAGTTTGCGCGTCGTCCGCGCCCGACGGTCTACATTGTGAGCGGCGAGGACGCGGCCGATCGCGCTGCGCGCAGCCTGGCCGCCTATGTGGGGCTGGCGCACGTGTGCCGCTTTCCCGAGCGCAAGGACTACCCTTGGCGCGAGCAGGCGCCCGACGACGCCGTGGTGGCGCAGCGCTGCGAGGCACTGGGACGCATCGTGCGCGGGGACAACTGCATCATGGTCGCCTCGGCTCGCGCGCTGCTGCGTTGCGTGCCGCCGGTCGAGAGCCACTATTGGGAGTCCACGACCTTTGCGGTGGGCGAGGAGATTCCTTTTGACGAGGTGCCGCAGCGCCTGGTGGGCATGGGCTACACCAATGCCGGTGCCGCCGATGCGCCCGGTCTGTTCCGCGTGCACGGTGACACCGTCGAGGTGTTTCCCGCGCAGGAAAAGGCGCCCGTGCGCATTGAGTTTTTCGGCGATGAGATTGACCGCATCCGCCGTATGGTGAGCTCCACGGGCCAAACCATCGGCAACGAGGACAGTATCGAGATCTTCCCCTGCCGCGAGCTGGCGCTTACCGACGATGCCGTCCACAACATGCACGTGGCGCTCTACCGTGCCAGCCAGGACGACAGCAAGCTGGCGGCGCTGCTCGAGATGGTGGATACGCGCATCGTCACGCCCGAGCTCGACCGCTTTTTGCCGGTGATGTACGGCCAGACCGTAAGCCCGTTGGCACACGTGAGCGGCAAGGCACTCGTGGTTCTGTCCGAGCCGCGCTCGCTGTTCGACGACTGCCTGCGCGCCTACGAGGATATTGAGGCCCGTGCCGGCGAGGCAGGGATTGACCGCCTGGATGGTCTGTACGTGCGCGCCCAACAGCTCGATTTTGGTGCCCAGCAGCGCCTGAACTACGTGAGCCTCATCCGTGCCGGCGGTGCGGTGACGGCCGAGCTCAAGATTGAGCAGCCGGCCATCGCAGGCTCGGACAACCGTTTTATGACGCGCATCCAGGAGGTCGTGGGCAAGCGCTATGCCTGCGTGTTTGCCATCCCCGACCGCGGTGCGCGCGAGTCGATGGAGCTCACCTTTGGCGACGAGGGCATTACCTTTGAGGAATCGCTGACCGCGGCGCCCGAAAATGTCGGCGCTATCGGCGACCGCGTTCGCGTGGCAGCGGCGGATTCCGCCGATCGTGCCGCACGCCAGGAGGCCCATGCTTCCATTCGCGAGCGTAAGGCCGACGCGCTCAACGCCCGCTCGCTCGAGGCGGGTGCCGACCAGGCTGCCGCCGGCGCCGCCGTGCCCACTATTTCGCGCGGACGTGTGACCTTTGTCGATGCCGCCTTGCCGCAGGGCGTAGTGGTGCCCGATGCCAACCTGGCCGTGTTCTCGATCGCCGATCTCAACGCCCGCATGGACGCCAACCGCGCGCGCAGCCGCCGCAAGGTGGACATTACGCAGATCACGTTCCCGTTTAAGCCGGGCGACTACGTGGTGCACGCCACCCACGGCATCGCGCTCTTTAGCGAGATCGCGCGCCAGGAAGTGGGCGGCAAGGAGCGCGACTACTTTTTGCTGGAATATGCCGACGGCGACAAGCTCTACGTGCCGCTCGAGCAGGTCGACCGCATCACGCGCTATGTTGGCCCCGACGGCGATAAGCCGCGTCTGACCAGGCTCAACACCGCCGACTGGACGCGTGCCACCAACAAGGCGCGCAAGAACGCCAAAAAGCTGGCGTTTGACCTGGTCGACCTGTATACGCGCCGCTCGTCGATTACCGGTATCGCCTGCCCGCCCGACACGCCCGAGCAGATTGAGATGGAGGAGAGCTTCCCCTACGACGAGACGCGCGACCAGCTGGAGGCCATCGCCGACATTAAGGCCGACATGGAGGCGCCCAAGCCCATGGACCGCCTGCTGTGCGGCGACGTGGGCTTCGGCAAGACCGAGGTTGCCCTGCGCGCGGCGTTTAAGTGCGTGGACTCCGGCCGCCAGGTCATGGTGCTCTGCCCCACGACCATTCTTGCCCAGCAGCACTACGAGACGTTCTTTGAGCGCTTTGCCCCGTTTGGCCTCGAGGTTGAGGTGCTCAGCCGCTTCCGCACGCCGGCGCAGCAGAAGCGCGCGCTCAAGGCATTTGCCGAGGGCACGATCGACGTGCTCATCGGCACGCACCGCTTGCTTTCTGCCGACGTGAACCCCAAGAACCTGGGCATGGTGATCATCGACGAGGAGCAGCGCTTTGGTGTGCAGCACAAGGAGCAGCTCAAGAACCTGCGCGAGCAAATCGACGTGCTCACGCTTTCGGCAACGCCTATTCCGCGAACCATGCAGATGGCCACGAGCGGCGTGCGCGACATGAGCCTGATCACCACACCGCCGACCGGGCGTCGTCCCGTGATCGTGCACGTGGGGGAGTACGACCCCGATGTGGTGAGCGCGGCGATTCGCCTGGAGGTGGGCCGCGGCGGCCAGGTGTACTACGTGTCCAACCGCGTTAAGACCATCGATGACGCCGTGGCGCGCGTGCATGAGGCCGCGCCCGAGGCGCGCGTGGGCGTGGCACACGGCAAGATGAGCCCGCGCGAGGTCGAGGACGTGATGATTGAGTTCGCGACCAAAAAGATCGATGTGCTCATCGCCACGACCATCGTGGAGAGCGGCATCGACAACGCAACGGCCAACACGCTGATCATCGAGGACTCGCAGCGCCTTGGCCTGGCGCAGCTCTACCAGCTCAAGGGCCGTGTGGGCCGCTCTGCCACGCAGGCCTACGCGTACTTTATGTTCCCCGGCGAGCTGCCGCTCACCGAGGAGGCAACGGCGCGCCTGACCGCACTTTCCGAGTTCCAGGACCTGGGCAGCGGCATGCGCATCGCCATGCGCGACCTAGAGATCCGTGGCGCCGGTTCGCTTATGGGAGCCGAGCAGCACGGCAACCTGTCGAGCGTGGGCTTTGATCTGTTTACGCAGATGCTGGGCCAGGCCGTGGCCGAGGCGCGCGGCGATGACGACGCCGGCGTGGAGGCGGCGAGCGTGGGTATTAACCTGCCGGCCGACTACTTCTTGTCCGAGGAGTACCTGCCAGCGGTGGACCAGCGCGTGCTCGTGTACCGTAAGCTCGCAGCGGCCGAGGACCTGGAGAGCATTGACGAGGTGCAGGAAGAGACCGAGGCCGCGCATGGTGAGCTGCCGTTGGCGGGACTCAACCTGTTCAATCGCGCGCGCATCCGCATTCGCGGCGAGCGCCTGGGGCTCGAGAGCGTCACGCTCAGCGGCGGTCGCATCACGTTTTTGGGCGTCGACGTGCCCAAGAAGGTGGCCTTTGAGCTTAAGACCCGCTATGGCGCGGTGAACTTCCCCAAGAGCCGCAAGTTGTCGGTGCCCTACAAGGCGGGCGCCGGCGCGGGCAGCGGCCTGGGTCGCGGTCTCGACGCCAACGACGGCACCGGCCCCGTGGCCGCGGCACTCATGCTGCTGCAGCAATTAGGCGCGAGCGACGATGACTAACAAGTAGGGGGCGTGGCGGGGCAGAGCTACCAGTTGTTCTTTGCCCCGCCACCTCGCAGGTTGATTCCAGCCCCATCGAAAGGAAAGCATGTTCGGGTACATCTACAAGAAAGACGCCGCCGCTATCGCGGTTGTCCTGTGTCTTTGTCTGGGCGTGGGCAGTTTCTTCGATTATCAGATCTCGAGCGTGCTGTTCAACATCG
>CABUJL010000115.1 GCA_902491915.1 uncultured Collinsella sp. | reverse complement strand
GGTTATGCTGACGCGTGTATCTGCCGCCTGCCGCGCCTGCTTGTGGGCCGCGCGCGAACAGGCGAGCTCCGCGACCATGGTCTCCACGATGCCCTGCATATAGACGTGTCCGCCTATGGTGCGGGCGCGGTCCTCGTTAATCCGGCGCAGCGTGTGGCAGATGGCAGACGCCGCTTCCTCGTGCCATGGCTCGGCAAACGCCTCAAAGATTCCCGCGAACTCGGTGGGATAGCGGTGCTCCAGTTCGTCAAAATATCCAGGCAAAAAGAGCACCGAGCGCGAGTGATAAAGCTCCCCCGCAAACAGCGGGCTTAATTCCTCGCCACAGCTATCTTGGATAAAGCTGCAAACGGCATTGTTTGGCCACGGTCCATGCAATGGTTTAAGGTTCGTGGGCGTTATGCCAGCCTCGGGCATGCATGTAAGTGTGGGCGCGCTGACCTCGCTCACGCAGGCGTATGGCTCGGGTGTGTATTCGGCCAGGTACATATCGCGCGTCGGGGTGATGAAATGCTCCATGACGATGCAGGCAGGGGAGAGAGGCATGATCCATGCGCGGCCGTGCGCCCGGTCGTTTGCTACCTCGCCGGTAAAGACGGCGCCCTTGCCGGTAAGCTCCAAGCCAAACTGCTCAAATTGCGGTGCGTAGAGCTCGGTTATGTCGGTCGCTGCCCGCCGTATTTGCAAAAGCGTCCCTTTCCTTTGCAGAAACGTCCACGCCTGGCTTGATTGTGAGCCATGGCTAACACATCAATGATAAGTTCATTACGGTTAACTCTCAAGCCGTTAGAAAGGAATCTCATGGCAAAGGGATCAAAAAGGGAAGGCGACGGTATCGGCGAGCTGCTTGCATATGCTGGCGACCGTAAATTCCTAACGTATTTGGGCATGGCGCTCTCGGCGCTCTCGCAGCTGCTGAGCTTTGGCCCGTACGTGTGCATTTGGCTTGTCGCGCGCGATCTGATCGCCGTGGCGCCCAACTGGAGCGAAGCCACTAACATCGCGATGTACGGTTGGTGGGCCGTTGGTTTTGCCCTGGCAAGCATCGTTGTTTATTTCGTGGGGCTCATGTGCACGCACCTGTCCGCGTTTCGCTGCGCGTCCAATATCCGCAAGACTACGAGCGAGCACCTGCTTAGGCTGCCGCTTGGCTACTTTGACACGCACGCCACCGGTGAGCTGCGTCGTGTTGTAGACGGATGCGCCGCCTCCACCGAGACTTTGCTCGCGCACATGCTGCCCGATATCGCAGGCGCCTCCGCCATGGTCGTGGGCCTGCTCGTGTTGCTGTTCGCCCTCGATTGGCGCTTGGGCGCGGCATGCCTTATCTCGGTCGTCGTTTCGTTTGGCGCCATGGCCACCATGATGGGCGGCAAGGGCGGCGAGTTTATGAAGGCCTACATGGGGGCGCTGGTCAAGATGAACAAGACCGGCACCGAATACGTACGAGGCATCCCCGTGGTCAAGGTGTTTCAGCAGACGGTCTACTCCTTTAAGGCTTTCCACGATGCGATCGCCGAATACGCCGACATGGCACAAAACTATGCGGGCACGTTCTGCCGAGGTCCACAGGTGCTCAACCTTACCGCGCTCAATGGCCTTGTGACATTCCTGCTGCCCGTGGCGTTGCTGTTGGCGCCGGGCGAGACGGACTTCGCGCATTTTATGGCCAACTTCACGTTTTACGCGATATTTTCGGCCGTGGTGCCGACGGCCATGACCAAGCTTATGTTTGTGGGCGAGGCCTCTCAGATGAGTGCCGATTCGCTGGCTCGTATTCGAAGCGTCATGGATTCCAAGCAGCTCTCCGTGCCCGCCCAACCCAAGCACCCTGCCGGTGGCGACGTGCGATTTGAGGACGTGAGTTTTACCTACGAGGGTGCCGAAACACCTGCCGTTAGCCATGTGAGTTTCAGTGTTTCCGCGGGTAGCACTCTCGCCCTGGTGGGTCCCTCGGGCGGCGGCAAGTCAACCTGCGCAAGCCTGATCCCGCGTTTTTGGGATGTCTCCTCGGGTCGAGTGCTCGTAGGCGGTGTGGACGTTCGCGATATGGATCCGCACGAGCTTATGGGCCAGGTCGCCTTCGTGTTCCAGACCAACCAGCTGTTCCGGCAAACACTTGCCGATAACGTGCGCGCCTCCAAGCCTACGGCCACTGACGACGAAGTGCGTGCGGCCCTCTCCGCAGCTCAGTGCGACGACATTGTGGCCAAGCTCCCACAGGGCATCAATACCATGCTCGGTGCCGGCGGAGCATATCTTTCGGGCGGCGAGGTCCAGCGCGTGGCACTCGCCCGCGCGATCCTTAAAGACGCGCCTATCGTGGTGCTCGATGAGGCCACGGCGTTTGCCGATCCCGAGAACGAGACGCTCATCCAGCGCGCCTTTAGCAAGCTGGCGGCTGGTCGCACAGTCATTATGATTGCGCACCGACTCTCGACTGTAGTGGGCGCAGACCAAATCGTGGTGCTCAACCAGGGCAGCGTGCAGGAGTCGGGTACCCATGCCGAGTTGCTGTCCCAAGAGGGTCTGTATGCCAAGATGTGGGCCGAATACGAACAGGCCGCGAGTTGGAAGATTACTGCTACGACCGCGGATACCGCCGTCGCGAAGGGAGGCGAGGCCTAAATGTTCGCCTCATTCCAAAAGAAGTATTTCCTATCCGATAAAGGCGTCGCCGGCGTAAAACGCGGCATTTTCTGGACCACGCTCACCAATCTCATTACCATGGCCGGCATGGGCTTTCTATTCCTGGTTATGGCCAGCTTTGTCGAGCATCTCGCCAGCGGGGCTGACCTGCCGGATGCCCTGCCGATCGTGGGCGGCCTCCTGGTCTTTTTCGTGATGCTCTTTGCCTCTAACTGGCAGCAGTATTACTACACCTACTGCATCTTTTACGAGGAGTGCGGCAAGCAGCGTATGGAGATCGCCGAGCGCTTGCGCAAACTGCCGCTGTCGTTTTTTGGTCGTCGTGATCTGGCCGATTTAACCGAGACCATCATGGGCGACGTCCAGGCTATGGAGCACGCCTACAGCCACGTGCTGGGAGAGCTTTGGGGTGCCATCATCGCAAGCGCCATTGTGTTCGTGGCGTCGCTGTTCTTTTGCTGGCAGCTGGCGATTGCGGCGTTTTGGAGCGTTCCCGTGGCCTTTGCCGTGCTGTATCTAACACGCGGCCCCATGACTCCGGTGTTCGATCGCGTGCGCGCCGAGAAGGTCAAGGTTACCGAGGCGATTCAAGAGACGCTCGACTGCGTTCGCGAGATCCGCGCCACCAACCAGGAGGCCCATTATCTTGAGGGACTCAACGCCGTGATCGATGCCGAGGAGCGCGAGACCACCAAGGGCGAGCTCGCTAACGGGCTTTTGGTCAACTCCGCCTTTGTCATCCTGCGTCTGGGCATTGCCACCACGCTGGTTACGGGCGCCGCGGTGGTCGCCTCCGGGCAGGTCGACTTTTTGGTGATGTTTGCCTTTCTGCTTATGGTGAGCCGTATCTACGCGCCGTTTGATCAGGCCCTTATGCTCGTGTCGGAGCTGTTTGCCGCAGAGTCATCGGCCAAGCGCATGCGCTCCATCATGGAAGAGCCTGTGGCGCGGGGCAGCGAGAAATTTGAGCCCGTGGGCCACGATGTGGTGTTCGATCACGTGGCATTTGGCTATGGTGCGGGCGAGGACGGCCGTGCCGGCGAGAAAGTTCTTACCGATGTGAGCTTTACCGCCAAGGAAGGCGAAGTTACGGCGCTGGTCGGTCCTTCGGGTTCCGGTAAGTCTACGGTGAGCCGCCTGGCCGCGCGCTTTTGGGATGCCACCGAAGGCACGGTCACCGTGGGTGGCGTGGATGTTGCGAGCGTCGATCCCGAGGTGCTGCTGCGCGACTACGCCATTGTTTTTCAGGACGTGTTGCTCTTTGACGATACGGTGATGGGAAACATCCGCCTCGGGCGTCGTGATGCCACCGATGAGGAAGTGCTTGCGGCCGCGCGTGCCGCCAACTGCGACGAGTTTGTGAGTCGTATGCCGCAGGGCTACGACACCATGATCGGCGAGAACGGCTCCAAGCTGTCCGGCGGCGAGCGCCAGCGCATCTCTATCGCCCGCGCGCTGCTCAAAGACGCGCCTATCGTGCTGTTGGACGAGGCGACGGCGAGCTTGGATGTGGAGAACGAGACCGTGGTACAGCAGGCGCTCTCCCGTCTGCTTACAGGTAAGATGGTTATCGTGATTGCTCATCGCATGCGTACGGTGGAAAATGCCGACAAAATCGTTGTGCTCAAGGATGGCGTGGTTGCCGAGCAGGGCACTCCAGCGCAGCTCAAGGCCGCAGGTGGAGAATTCGCCCGCATGGTTGCGCTGCAAAAGGAGGCGGCTGTCTGGCAGCTGTAGGAATATGACAAAGGGGCAGCCCATTTGTCATATTGAGTTCACCCTCATAGTTTCCAAAAAGTTAACCTTTGTTGAACTTGATAGTTAGATAAACTAAACTATTTCCCAAAAGTGTGCTCGAGCAAACTTGTTTACTCGGGTGCTGAGGTACCGTGCCGCGTCCAATGCGGCAAAAGGGAGAAGCAACATGAAGAAGTCGACGTTTAACACCCTGCTTGTCGGTGGCGGTTTTCTGCTTGGCACGGCCGGCATCAAGCTGCTTACCAGCGCTCCGGTCAAGAATGCCTGCGTGCAGGGTATCGCGTGCGGCATGCGCGTCAAGAACTGCTACCAGGACATGGTCGAGCAGGCCAAGGCTAATGTCGACGACATGGTTGCCGAGGCGGCCTACATCACCCAGAGCGAGGCCGCTGCTGACGAGGCAGCCGAGTAACGCTCCCAGGCACAAACTATGAGATTCTCGATCATTAGCGAGATCCCCGGCAGGACCCGTCTTCAATTGGCGGGTCCTGTGCCAGAGAGCGATCTCGATGCACTTCTTAAGCTTGGCGGCGACATCGACGGTGTGCGCAAGGTGCGCGTGTATGGTCGCATTGGCCAGATGGCGCTGGAGTACGACGAGCCGCGCCGCGCGAGCGTGCTCGACGCCTTGGGCGCACTCGATGCTCAAGCTATCGCCGATGCCAAGTCGGGCTACGTGATGCAACTCGAGCCGCGCAAGCACAAGCTCGTCATGGATCTTGCCACACTTATCGGTGCCCACTACGCGCGCCGCTGGTTCTTGCCGACGCCTCTGCGTGCGGTGTTTGTCGTGGCCGGTTACATGGCATTTTTGCGCGCTGCCCTTCATGAGCTGGCGCAGCCGCGCCTGACCGTTCCTGTGCTCGACGCTTCGGCCATCGGCATCTCGTTTGTCAAGCGCGACGTCGACACCGCGGGCCAGACGATGTTCCTGCTCAGCGTGGGCGAGCTGCTCGAGGACTACACCCGCGCCATGAGCGAAAACGAGCTCATCAACTCGCTGCTCGACGTGCCCGACAAGGCGCAAAAGGTTGTCGGCGACACCGAGGTAAGCGTTGCCGCGACCGAGCTCGAGCCCGGCGATCTGGTCGCCGTACGCACCGGCATGTCCATCTGCATCGACGGCGTGGTCGAGCAAGGGAGCGCCATG
>CABUJL010000114.1 GCA_902491915.1 uncultured Collinsella sp. | reverse complement strand
AGTGGCGGCGGGGAGGCACGGTGGCCATTATTCGGTGACCGGGATTGGTCAAAATCGTTTGACTATTAGCGGCTAAAATCGCCCGGCGCTAACACGACAAGGGGCGCTGCGAGGGATGTGCCCATATCCGTTTTTGGCCTGTCGCTTCCATAGCAGTTGAGCGGTTCGTCTATGTCTCCACCATAGTATGAAACATCGGGCTTATGCTGAAAATGGAGCACAGGACCTCTCCGAGTATATGAAGCGGGACTTTTATCACGCCTTACCGAGTTGACTACGAGAGCGTTGACGGAGTCCGCTGGAGACCCTATTCGGTCTGTTGAGCCATCGTGATTGTTTGTGCCGGCAACGACAAACAGAACATCATATTCTGCCTGCAATTTATCTAGTAGGGCGGCTTCGGGTGATTGTACGTAAAGGGGAGGCGTTAATGCGCCTGGCTTGGAATGTCATATTGAGTTGCCAATTGGCAACAAGTCGAATATAGTTAGCATTATGCTAACTAAGGGGTGGTTATGAATCGAACCAAGCTCCGACCGACATATTCACTTGACGAAGCGAAGTCTTTGGCTTGCTCGGGAAAGATGATTGTAAATGGTAGGGTGCGCAGACACCTGATGAATCAGTTTGGTTATTTGGACATCGATCATTTCCTTGCTGACCTATTTGATTATCTGAAGCCTGATGATTTTAGAAAATCCATCGCGCTCGATATGGATGGACCTCTGCATGATGTTTACGCAGATGTCTACGTGTGCCGAGATTTTGAATGCGAGGATTGGTACGTTAAGTTTTCAATTGATTCCGAAGGCAATGCGCATTTAAACGTTTTGTCTGCGAACATCGATGGATACATTCATTAAAGGAGGAGTCATGCGTTGCATGGAATGCGGCAAAGAAATGCAATTTACCACGGCGCCAATGACTGAAATTTACCGTGGCGAGAAAATTACCGTAAAAGGAATTGAGCATTATGTTTGCGAGTGCGGTAACGATGAAATGACTACTACAGAGGCGACTAAGCTTGCCCATGCACTGGCTTCCCAATATGCTAAGGCTCATGAACTTTTATCTCCCTCGGATATAAAGGATTTGCGCTCCGATCTTGGTTTGACTCAGCATGAGTTTGAGTCGCTATTAGGGGTTTCAAAACCCACGGCGTCTCGTTGGGAGAACGGGGCATCGCAGCAATCTATTACCGCAAATAACCTTATGAAGCTCATTCGAGATGTTCCTGAGGTGCGCACTTATCTGGGACTTTCTTCTGGTGAGATGGCCTCAAGACTTAATGCGTCACGATTTTCGGTGATACTGGGAGGAGAAGCCCCGGCTTATAGGGACTCGGCTCCTTTGGCAGATGAGAATGCCTTTCGATTGGAGATGTAAATGGAATCGCTTCAGAAGCAACGCATTGAATCTCCGTTGATTACATGCGTGACCAGAAAAGTGGACAGTTTATCATTTGATGGCGGGATGATTCCGAAAGAGGGCGTCAATAAGTCTGACGTTGAATGCAACGTCCGAAATGCTATTACCAGTGCATTTTCGGACGAAAACGGAGTCAGGTTTCGTCAGCTCAACTTAGTTATTGAGCTTTTACCTGGCGATGAGGGCCATTATTACCGTTCCGAAATATCCGTTTCTGGCATATATCGCGCTCCTGCGGATTTAGATGACGACGCTTTTGACAGGGAGGCACTTAGCACAGGAATGCAGGACCTGTATTCCTATGCAAGGGGCATTATTGAAAATGTCGCCGCTGGTGGAGTATGGGGGTCACTTTATCTGCCACAGATTGGATTCACTATCTAGCTCTCGATGTCCCCACATCCTCTAAAAAAGTTCTTAAAACAGCCTTAAAGGCGTTCCAGCTCGCGTTGACAGCGTAAAATACGCATGTTTGACTATGAACGAAGTGGATTTTAGGGGAGGGGTGCGCCATGGAGGTGCTGGTTGTTGGCAACACCGCATATGTTGACGATGACTTTTGTGCCAAGGCGTTCCCCGGGGACCATGTCCAGGTCGTCGCTGCCGCGGAAGCGCGCCGCGATGAGTCATCACCCCATGCCTCGTGGAAAGAGCTTCTGCAACACCTGGATCAGGCCTACGAGTTCGACCGCGTGGTCTACCTATCCAATTACCTTACCCCGCATACCGATACCGTGGGCGATATCGAGCTGCTGCGCACGGTCTTTCGTGCGTGCGCGGGTCGCCGGGTCCAACTGCTGTATGTAGCGGGGCCCGCGGGTGCCGAGGGCGCCGCCGATGCCGCGGGGCGAACGGGTAAGGGCATTATCGCGCACGCAGCCAACGACCTGTGCTGCTACTACGCTGCTCGCGAGGGCGTTCAGACCAAGATTCTGCGCGTGCCGTTCCTGTATACCGCGTCTGCCGCGCTGGAGGACCCGTTTTTGGTGCCGCTGTTCGACGCGTGCTCAACCGGATCGGTCGCTCTGCAGGGCGCGCAGGATGCGGCGTTTCCCCTGCTGTGTGCCGAGGAGCTTGCGGTGCTGGTACGCCGTATCTTCGATAGCTGGGATGGTAACTTTGAGACGCTCGACGTAGCCGATACCTTCCATCACACGGCGGGTGAGGTGGGCGACGCCCTCAAGGCGCTGTTCCCCGGCCTTGCCGTTGCCTATGGCGATTCTGCCGGCTACGCGCTGCCCGCCAGCGACGTCGTTCGCGTGCGTTATGGCTGGTTTCAGCGCTACGACTTGCTGCGCGATCTTTCGACCATTCAAGCGCGTTGGGGTGCTGGCCGCGCAAAGAAGGTCAACCCCTTTCGCGCCGCCATCGACCGCATCCAGATACGCACGCTGCCTATTAAATGCCTGGAGACGGCAGCCGCCTGGGTCCTGTTTGAGGTGCTGGAGCATCTGTTCTCCCAATCTGCCCAGCTCAACGTGCTCGATTATCGCCTGCTCTTCGTGGTGCTGATCGGCACGCTGTATGGCTTGGACTTTGGCCTGGTTGCGGCGCTGCTGGCTTCGGTGGGTTTGGCCGCGAGTTACTTTACTCAGTACGGCTATACCTTCCAGGGCCTGTTCTACGAGCCGTCCAACTGGCTGCCGTTTATTGCGTACTTTGTTGTGGGTGCCGTGTGCGGCTATGTCCAGCTGCGCAACAGCGAAGCCATTAGGGCGGAGCGCGATCAAAACGAGCTCGTGCGCAACCGCAATACGTTCCTTACGCAGCTCTACCACGACGCGATCGAGGACAAGCGCGCGTACAGGCGCCAGATCGTGGGTCGCCACGACAGCTTTGGCAAGATCTTTGCGGTGACGCAGGAGCTCGACATGCTCAACCCACGCGACATCTATCGCAAGTGCTGCGAGCTTTTGGGCGAGATCCTCGAGAACGATTCCGTGGCGATCTACCATGTTTCGGGCGGGGCATTTGCACGCCTGGTGGCTGCAAGTCCCGCGATTGCCGAAGATGCCGCACGCTCGCTCACGCTTGAGCAGCTTGCACCTCTTTTGGGCGACGGGGGTCGTTCGAACCTGTGGGTGAACCGCGAGCTGACGCCGGGGCTTCCCATGTTTGGATACACGATCGAGCGCGACGGGGCACCCGCCGTGTTGATCTTTGTGCGTAGCGCGGCCGAAAACCAAATGACCCTCTATTATCAAAACCTGTTCCGCATCTTGTGCGGCCTGGTCGAAAGCGCGCTGGGCCGTGCCTTTGACTATGAGGCGGTGGCGCAGGATAAACGCTGCGTTGACGGCACTTGCGTGCTCAAGCAGGCTGCCTTTGGCCAAGAGCTCGCGGCGGAGCAGGCGCTGGCAGATAGCAAGATGGGGAGTTTTTTGCTCCTGCGCGTGGTACCGGGCATGGAGCCTGTCGGCGAGCTGGTGGGCGCAATTGGGTCGGCAATCCGCGAGAGCGACGCGGCGGGCTTGGTCGACGACGACGTGCTCTACCTGCTTATGCGCCAGGCAAAGGCGTGCGATCTGCCCATTATCCGCGAGCGCCTGAGCGCAAAGCGGATTGCGGTGGAGCCCGTCGATGGCGAGGACATCGTGGCGTTGCTGCAGCACATCTCTTACACCGGTGACGGTGAGGGGGGTGCCGCTTGATCTCGCTTGTCGTTGCTGCCGTCTTGCTGCTGATTCATACGCTGGTTTGCCTGATGCTGTGGACGCTCATGAAGCTGGGCCTGCTGCCGGTGCGCGG
Organism: uncultured Collinsella sp.; assembly: GCA_902491915.1. GTDB lineage: Bacteria > Actinomycetota > Coriobacteriia > Coriobacteriales > Coriobacteriaceae > Collinsella. Next base: position 1,519 of record CABUJL010000114.1, on the reverse strand, counting down.
GCACATGCTGGCCGTGATAGTGCTGGTGCCGCTGTGGGGCCCGTTGCTGGTGGTTCTGCTATCGGTCCGCAGCGCGGTGTTTGGCGAGGGGCTGAAAGAGTCTGCGCTGGAGTCGCTGCGCTTCAACGACGACCTGCATCGTAGTATGTCGGTACCGAGTGGTGAGGACGATGCAGGCGTAGTGCCGCTCGAGGAGGCGCTCATCGTCAACGACCCGGCATACCGGCGCCGCCTAATGCTCTCCATGCTCACCGAGGAGCCCGACGCGTACCTGGCGCAGCTGCAGGCGGCTAAGCTTAACGACGACGTTGAGGTGGCGCACTATGCCGCGACGGCGGTGGCGCAGATCTCCAAGGAGTCCGACCTTAAACTGCAGCAGTTGGAGCGTGCCTTTAAGACGGATCCGAGCGCGCAAAACCTCAACGAATACTGTGATTTTCTTGGTGAATACTTGGGCTCGGGCTTGGCCGAGGGGCGTGTGGCTCAGATTCAGCGTCAACAGTACGCGCGCCTGCTTGCGCGTCGCTGCGAGCGCGAGGACACCTTTGAGCTGCGCATTCGATATGCGACGGCGCTGGCCGATGTCGGACAGATCGACGAGGCGCAGGCCGTGATCGACCAGCTGGTGCTCGACGTGCCCGAGGAGCAGGAGGTTTGGATGCTTTGCCTGCGCCTGGCCGTGATGCGCCGCGACGGTGACGAGGTTCACCGTGTGATCGATGCGATTGACAAGCAACACGTGTATTTGAGCGCCGACAATCGCGAAAAGTTGGCGTTTTGGCGCGACGGGGAGGAGGCCGGATGAGTGTGGCGCAACATATCCGCGACCGTGCAGGCCGCTTTCGTTGGATGGGACTCCTCGTGGTGTGGGCGGTCTTTATTGCCATGGCCGCCGTGCTGCTGGTGGAGCGTGCCGGCGTGCAGTACAGTGCGGGCCAGCATAAGCTGGGGATGCTTGCCGCCAACGATGCGGTGCCTGCCTCCTCGGCAATCTTTGGCCAAAAGCCCACATGCCTGGTCATTACCGATTCCGATCAAGCTGGAGTCGAGGACGTAAAGGAACAGTTCGACCAGATTCTGCTGGACATGAAGATCGCCCATCGCGATGTTGATATTGCCACCGACGTTGCGGACGCGATTCCAACGCTCACGTCGTTTGATCGCGTGATTGTGCTTATGCCCTCGCTTGACGGACTGGGTACGCATCTGACCGATCTGATGAGTTGGGTGAGTGCGGGCGGCTCACTCATGCTGGGCATGACGCCAGATAACTCGAACTGCCTGCAGGCTATTGCTTCCAAGCTTGGGATCGAATCGGCCGGATATGACTATGCGACAGCCGAAAGTATCGTTCCGAGGGAGGACTTTATGCTGGGCGGGGGAGAGCGCTACGAGTTCTCGGATCCCTTCGATTCTTCACTTTCGGTTTCATTGCGCGAAACGGCGCACGTATGGGCAAAGACCGGTGACGCGGACACGCCGCTCATTTGGTCTAACGATTGCGGCAGTGGTCACACCG
>CABUJL010000113.1 GCA_902491915.1 uncultured Collinsella sp. | reverse complement strand
CTTTCGCTGGAGGGTCGCTGTTTGGCGACCCTCTTTTTTGCACAGGCGCGGCGGGATGGTAATATCGTTACGTTTGAACTGTTTCGATGTGAAACCGAGGAGATTCCCTCTATGAGTGCTGACTACCCGTCAATGACTACGGCCGAGATTCGCTCCAAGTTCCTCAACTTCTTTGAGGAGCGCGGTCTTAAGCTCTATCCTTCTTCGTCCCTCGTCCCCGACGACCCTTCGCTGCTGCTTGCCAACGCCGGCATGAACCAGTTTAAGGAGTACTACCAGGGCAAGAAGACCATGAAGGAGATCGGCGCGATCTCCTGCCAGAAGTGCGTCCGCACCAACGACATCGACTGCATCGGCGAGGACGGCCGTCACCTGTCCTTCTTTGAGATGCTCGGCGACTTCTCCTTTGGCGGCGTCTCCAAGCAGCAGGCCTGCGCTTGGGCCTTTGAGCTCATCACCAAGGAGTTCAAGCTGCCGCTCGACCGCCTGTACTTCACTGTCTTTACCGAGGACGACGAGACCCATGACGTGTGGCGCTCCCTGGGCGTTGCCGAGGACCACATCTCGCGTCTGGGCGAGGACGACAACTTCTGGGCCGCTGGCCCCACCGGCCCCTGCGGTCCGTGCTCCGAGATATACTTTGACATGGGCGAGGAGGTCGGTTGCGGCAGCCCCGACTGCAAGCCCGGCTGCGACTGCGACCGCTTCCTTGAGTTCTGGAACCTCGTGTTTACCCAGTACGACCGCCAGGAGGACGGCTCCATGCCGGAGCTGCCGCACCGCAACCTCGATACGGGCATGGGTCTGGAGCGCATGGCCGCTATCATGCAGCACAAGACCGCTAACTACGACGGCGATCTGATGCAGCATCTCATCAAGCTCGGTGAGGAGATCAGCGGCAAGACCTATGACGCCGATGATTACTCCGGTGCCAGCCGCTCGCTGCGCATTATCGCCGATCACTCCCGTGCCGTCGACTTTATGATCTCGGACGGCATCCTGCCCGGCAACGAGGGCCGCGAGTACGTCCTTCGCCGTCTGCTCCGCCGTGCCGTGTTCCACGGTCGCCTGCTGGGCATCGAGGGTGCCTTCCTGACCAAGTTCATCGACGAGGTCAATGCTCAGATGGGAGAGGCTTATCCCGAGCTGCTCAAGAACGTCGCCCTCGTCAAGGGTATCGTCGCCTCCGAGGAGGAGCGCTTCTCCACGACGCTCGACAACGGCCGCGTCTATCTGGACGAGGCTCTGGCAGCGCTTTCCGAGGGCGCCGTGCTTCCGGGCGATGTCGCCTTTAAGCTGCACGACACCTTTGGTTTCCCCATCGATCTGACCGTCGAGATCGCCGGCACCGCTGGTCACGACGTCGATATGGACGGCTTCACTGCCTGCATGGAGGACCAGAAGGCCCGCGCCCGCGCCAATGCCAAGGGCGACGCCTGGGGCAGCTTCAACGACGTGTGGGTCGAGCTTTCCGACAAGGTCGCCGCGACCGAGTTCGACGGCTATGACAACGATGTGATCGAGGGCGCCAAGGTTGTCGCCATCGTGCGCAACGGCGAGTCCGTCGAGTCCGCTGCCGCCGGCGAGGACGTCGAGGTTGTGCTCGACCGCACCCCGTTCTATGCCGAGATGGGTGGTCAGCAGGGTGATGCCGGCAAGCTTTCCGCCGAGGGCGTTGTTCTGACCGTTGCCGACACCAAGAACCACAACGGCCTGTATGCCCACGTCGCGCACGTTGCCGATGGCACGCTGACTGTCGGTGCCGCTGTTACCGCCGCGCTCGACGCCGAGCGCCGTGGCTTCCTGCGCCGCAACCACACCGCCACGCACCTGCTCGACGCCGCCCTTAAGCAGGTCCTGGGCGAGCACGTCTCCCAGGCCGGCTCGCTGGTGACGCCCGAGCACCTTCGCTTTGACTTTACGCACTTCGAGGCCCTGTCCTCCGAGCAGCTCAAGGCTGTCGAGGACCTGGTCAACCAGCAGATCTTCGCTTCCAAGCCGGTCGTGACCCGCGTCATGGGCATCGACGAGGCCAAGGCCGCCGGTGCTGTCGCCCTCTTTGGTGAGAAGTACGGCGCCGTCGTCCGCGTCGTCTCCGTAGGCGCCGAGGACCAGCCGTTCTCCCGCGAGCTCTGCGGTGGCACGCATGCCGCCAACACCGCCGAGATCGGTCTGTTCAAGATCATCTCCGAGTCCTCCACGGGCTCGAATGTCCGCCGTATCGAGGCCGTGACCTCCAAGGGCGCTCTCGACTACATGGCCGACCGTCTGGCGCTCGTCGACGCCGCCGCCGCTGCGCTCAAGTGCCGTGTCGACGAGGTTCCCGCCCGCGTGGAGAACCTGCAGGCCGAGCTGCGCGAGACTTCCGGCAAGCTCAAGAAGGCGCTCACCGGTGGCTCCTCCGATGCGATCTCCAGCGCCATCGACGGCGCTGTCGAGCTGAACGGCTACAAGCTCGTCGTCGCTGAGCTCCAGGGCCTTGAGGCTGCCGACCTGCGCAACGTTTGGGATACCGTGCACCAGAAGGTCGCCGGCCCCGTCGCCTGCGTCGTTGCCAGCGTGACCGAGAAGGGCACCCCGGCTCTGCTCGCTGCCGGCTCCGATGACGCCGTGAAGGCCGGTTTCCACGCCGGTAACGTGATCAAGCAGATTGCGGGCCTGGTCGACGGTCGCGGTGGCGGTCGTCCCAACATGGCCCAGGCCGGTGGCAAGAACGCCGCCGGTATCGCCGATGCCCTCGCGGCCGCCAAGACCGCGCTCGGCGCCTAAGAACCTAAGTAGTCGCTGTGGTCGCGCTCGCACTGGACATAGGGGAGACCAGGATTGGCATTGCCGTCTCGAGTCGTGATGGCAAGATGGCAATGCCTGTCAAGGTGCTTCCGGCTGCCGAGGTCACCGGTATGGCAAAGACGTTTCGCTACCTGGTCGAGGACTATGAGCCCGATATCCTGGTAAGCGGACGTCCTTTGACCATGGCCGGTGAACCCGGCCCCCAGGCCGAGCGCGTCGCCGCCGTGGCCCAAAAGATTGCCGACGAGCTCGACCTTCCGCTGGAGTTTGAGGACGAGCGTCTGTCCTCGCAGGAGGCCAAGCGAATCCTGCGAGAGCAGGGGCTCAACGAAAAGCAGATGAGGGGCAAGATTGACATGATCGCCGCCAGCCTGTTCTTGCAGACATGGCTCGATCGTAAAAACGAGGAGGTTCAGCATGCCTAGCGCTTCCGATCCGCGCCAGCAGAATCGTACACGGCAGCCCGTGCCGCGCCCTGCTCAGCCTGGCCAGCGCTCGGCGCAGCCGACGCAGCGTTCGGCTCGGCCTACTCAGCGTGCTGCTCAACAGCTCGCCGCTCGTCCCGCGCAGCCCGCTGGCGGCGCTCGTTTTAAGCAGCAGGCTCCTGCCCAGCGCACGCAGGGGCAGGCCCCGCAATCACGCTCCTACGCACATCATGCTCATGGCTCGCACGGCGTTGCTCCGGCCACGCGCTCGAGCTATAACACGCACGCCCGCCGTGGTGCCCAAAAGAGAAGCTCCCCGGTGCCTATGATTATCGGTGGCGTCGTCGCCGTGCTTGCGCTTGTCGCGATCGTTTTCTTTGTCGTGCCGGCCGTCAAGGGCTTCTTTGGCGGTGAGGATGCGAAAGTCGCTGCTGGCCAGCAAGTTACTATCACGATTCCCGATGGTGCTTCGGGTGATACCATCGCTTCGATTCTCTCCGAGAACCATATCGTCGAAGATCCCAAGGATTATTATGCGGCGGTCAAAAAGCTCAACGCCGATATGTCGCTTAAGCCGGGTAAGTATTCGTTTACCACGCTTATGGACGCCACGAAGGTCGTCCAGCAGCTTATGGAAGGTCCCAACGCCGGCTCCGATGCGCTCACGATTCCTGAGGGCCTGACGGTCGATCAGGTCGCCGACCGCGTGGCCAAGGCGTACGACAGCATTTCTAAGGAAGACTTCCTTAACCGGGCTAAGGCGAGCAATTATGTGAATGATTACGCTTTCCTTAAAGACGCCGCGAACGATTCGCTCGAGGGCTTCCTATTCCCCAAGACGTATTCGCTGGGTAAGGACCCAAGCGCCGATGATGTGATTCGCGCTATGCTTGACCAGTTCAACGCCGAGTATAAGTCGCTTGACTTTGCCAGCTGCGAGGCCAAGATCAAGGAGCGCTATGGCGTGGAGATGTCCGATTACGACATCGTTAACCTTGCCTCGATTGTCGAGCGCGAGGGCCTCAACGCCGATCAGCGCGCGCATGTGGCATCGGTTTTCTATAACCGTCTGGCGGGCAAGCTCGATGGCCTGCGTTACCTCAACAGCGATGCGACCATGATGTATGTCACCGGCGGCGAGGTTACCGCCGACGACCTGCAGAGCGATAGCCCGTATAACACCTATAAGCATGAGGGCCTGCCGCCCACGCCCATCTGCTCTCCGTCGCTCGAGGCGCTCAAGGCTACCCTTGAGCCGACCGACTCCGATGACCTGTATTTCTACATTACGCAGGACGAGGAGTACTTCTCGCAAACCTACGAAGAGCATCAACAGTCTTGGAATTAACATGAGGATTTTTAGCCCCAAACGATACGTTGCCTCGGTCGATCGCATCGACCTTGATACCCTGTGGGCCGACGGCAAACGCGCCATTCTGCTCGATCGCGATAACACCCTGGTGCCGCGCGACACCGAGCAGGTTCCCGCCGCGGTTTCCGCTTGGCTCGATACCGCCCGCGCCAAAGGCTTTAAGCTGTGCATGGTGTCCAACAACTGGCATCGCGACCAGGTCATGAGCTCTGCACGCGAGCTGGGACTCGAGGCCATTAGCCACGCCATGAAGCCGGCGCCGTTTGCCCTCAAGGCGGGTCTTAAGCGCCTCGGCGCCACGGCCGACGAGGCGGTGCTGATCGGTGATCAGCTCTACACGGACGTGTGGAGCGGCAATTTTGCCGGCGTCGATACTATCCTGGTTAAGCCGCAGGCAACCCAGGACCTGTGGTACACGCAGATCTTCCGTATCTTTGAGCGCCGGGCCCTGCGCGACCTTCCCTGCGAGGAATAGGTTTCGCCATGTCTCAGCACATCAAACACGGCTGCGACCATATCTTCTTTATCGGCTTTTTGGGCGCGGGCAAATCGACGCTTGCGCGCAACGTCGGCATTATGTTCAAGCGGCGTTTTATCGATACCGACCGCCTGGTCGTGCGCCGTTGCGGCAAGTCGGTAACCGAGATTTTTGAGACCGAGGGCGAGGATCGTTTTCGCGAGCTCGAGACCTCGGCGCTCCGTTCGCTCCAAAGCGAGCGCAGCCTGTTGGTTTCGTGCGGGGGCGGTATCGTCGAGACGCCGGTGAATATTGAGCTGATGCACGAAATGGGTACGTGCGTGTACCTCGAGGGCGACTTCGAGGATTCGATTCGCCAGATTCGTCGGTCCGACACGCGCCCCGATTTCCGTTCGCCCGAGCATGCCGCGCGCCTGTTTGAGCATCGTCGTCCGCTGTATCGCCAGGCCGCCGATATTACCCTTGATATTCGCAACAAGTCCTTCGAGGACGTTTCCTACCTTTGTGCCGAGATGCTTTTGGAGCGTGGACTGCTATGATTCGCCGTCAACTGATCAATTTCCAAAACCGCAGTGTCGATGTCCGCGTCGGATTGGGCGCGTTCGATGAGCTGCCGCGCATGTTTGCCTCGGCCGTGGGCAAGCCTAAGCGCGCGATGGTGGTTTGGAACGACGCCACATCCGAGCGTTT
>CABUJL010000112.1 GCA_902491915.1 uncultured Collinsella sp. | reverse complement strand
TTTCAGCCGGTCGCCGTGCGCTCAAAGGACGGCACCGCCGCCTATGGATCGCTCAAAGCATATGGTGACCCCAATCGCCGCGCCGAGGAGCGCAATGCCTGGATTGAATACCTTGCCACGGAAAGCGACGATTCGATTTTGGGTCCCGAGGAAGTAGATATCCATGAGTAGCACCATCATCGACGAGACCGTCATCCTACGCTACCTGCTTGACGACGACGAAGTTCTGTCACCGCGCGCCGCCAAGGTCATCGCCACACGCACTGCTCGCGTCTACCCCGAAATCATCACGCGCGTCGTGGTTACGCTGCGCGACGTCTATAAGGTTCCCCGCGTTGAAATTGCCGCGGCCTTGAAAAGGCTGCTCGATGACGTCATGGTCGACGAGCCCACCGTTGTCGCCCTTGCCGTCAAACTCTTTGGCAAGACCCATATGGACTTTACCGACTGCCTCCTCGCGGCCCGAACCGCCATCTACAACGATGATGTCGTGAGCTTTGGCAAGCCCATCATCCAAGGCATGATCGATTACCGTCGCAAGCGCCAAACCGCCGCCGACGCTCGCGACCGCGCCGCCGACGCTCACGGCCACAGCACCGACGCCACCATCGACAAACTCCGCCACCAATCCCGCCACTAACCGACAGGCAACGGCATCGCCCGCCACTCAGCCCCATCCCCTCTTAAGTTGCGGTGAAATAGTTCCTGGATTTAGGCTTATTCGAGCTTTTCAGAAATTAATTCACCGCAACTTCCAGGTTGGCCATCCGAAACCGGCAGCTTTGGACCGCGAATGCCACCGTTCGCCACGAAATGGACCCATCTACTACGTTTAACCGATTGCCCTCGACCATACCAAAATCAGAATAATCAAAACCGCTGGTAGACGGCTTGCTGATTTTCCGAAAATGCTGCTATGGTCGACCCCTGCGGGCCAAACGTAGTAAATGGGCCGTTTTCGTGGCTCAGCACCAGACCAGTCATTTTGGGACAGGTTTTTTGACCACATTTGCCAGCCGATCGCTAGAGCAGCCAAAAAAGCCCGTCCCAAATTAGCTACTCAGGCCTTCAGTAGGTTCGCAAAAGCCGGAAAACAGTCCGTATTTCACCGCAACTTAGGAGGGGATATGGGGCGGCATCGATTCCCGTCACCCCGTACACTTATGAAAACGGCTCTGGTCCCAAAAGGAACCAGAGCCATTCATCTATCTTATGGAGCGGGCGACGGGAAGTCCAAGGGTTTGCTTCGCAAACCCTTGTTTCGCTGCGGGCCATTGGCCCTTGCGTGCTGCGCTGGAAAATGCTCACGCATTTTCTCAGCTTCGCACCCTGCCGGGTTCGATTCCCGTCGCCCGGCACGTTTACGAAAACGGCTCTGATCCCAAAGGGAATCAGAGCCGTTAAGCTATCTTGTGGAGCGGGCGACGGGAATCGAACCCGCGTCATCAGCTTGGAAGGCTGGGGTTCTACCATTGAACTACGCCCGCAAGATATGGTCGGGACGACAGGATTTGAACCTGCGACATCCTGCTCCCAAAGCAGGCGCGCTACCAAACTGCGCCACGTCCCGAAGGTGTTGAGCAGCTAAGGTCTAAACCTTGCGTGTCCCAAAGCGAAGGAAATTATAGGGGAGACTCCCCGCCTGTGCAAGCATTGATGCCTTAGCTCCTCGAATGTGCGACAAAACGACTATGGAGCAGTCCGATCACAAACGCCACCACGGCAACCGGCGCCCACGCGGCTCCAATGTCCGCCAGCGGCAGCGCATCGAACGGCAGCCACGCACCCGCAAAGAACGCATCGCGGACCGAGGTGATCACACTCTGCACAGCAACCACGCCGCCGACCCAGACCCACACCTGCGGATGCGCGTCGCAAAAGCTGTGTACCAAACCCATGAGAACCAGCACGATGGCGACGGGATACAGGGCATTGAGCATAGGCACCGAGAACATGAGGATCACGTCGAGGCCCACGTTGGAGAGCACGCACGAAAACGCTGCGAACACAAAGGCGAGAATCGCAAAGGGACGGCGCATGGCCTCCTCGGAGGCCTCCGCTCCCCCTTCGACCACATACGTCTCGCAGAAGTAACGCGAGCAGCAGCTGATGAGGCCGATGCACACGTTCATGCAGGCAAGGAAAAAGATCGCAAAGACCACGACCGTGCCGACAAGGCCAAAGTGCATGGAGGCAGAGCGGGCAAGGATGGCGGCGCCATTGGTGGCATCGGGCATCACGGTGCTGAGCTGCGTGCCGGCAAGCGCCAGGCCGCAGTAGATGACGGCCATGAGTGCGCCGGCGATCACACCGGAGCGCGAAATCTCAAAGGCCACGCGCTTGTCATCGGTAACGCCGAGCTCATGGATGGTCTCGGCGATGATGATGCCGAAGGCGAGCGACGCGAGCAGGTCCATGGTCTGGTAACCGGTCAAAAAGCCCTGCACGGCGGCGCCCGCATCGTAGGGAGCCTGAGGCGCGGCAGCCGGTCCCAGCGGCGAGATCACGGCAGCACCCACGACCAGCACGATGAGCGCAATGAGCGCGGGGCCCGTAATGCGGCCGAGTACGCGTGTGATGACACCCGGGCGCAGCGTGAGCGCAAACGCGACGACGAAGAACCCGATGGCAAACACCAGACGTGCCGTGCCAAGCGAAACGCCCTCGGGTAGCAGCGGCACCAGCATTTCGAACGCCGTAGAGCTTGTGCGAGGAATGGCCAGGCACGGGCCGATGGCCAGGTAGACCGCCGCAACAAAGAACTCACCAAACTTGGGGTGCACGCGGCCGGCAAGCTCGCGCGCCGTTCCGGCAAGCGCGACGGCGATAAATCCCATGACGGGCAGGCCGATGGCGGCAATCAGAAAGCCGAGCATGGCGACCGGCGTGGCAGAACCTGCCTGCAACGCCAGCAGCGGCGGAATAATGAGGTTGCCGGCGCCAAAGAGCATCGAGAACAGGGCGATGCCGACGGTGACGACATGGTCGGAGCGCAGACCGCGCGGGGCGGATGAAGCCATGAGAGCACCTTTCGAATCGAAACAAAAACGGGACGGGCAAAAGACCCGTCCCGCAAGTATATACGCTCTAGCAGCTTTAGCAGGCTAAATCGCACAGAGCATCAATAGCGGTGTCGACTTCCTCGTCCGTGTTGAAATACCCAAACGAGAAGCGAACGACACCCTGGCGCTCGGTCCCGAGCGCGCGGTGCATGAGCGGAGCGCAATGGGCGCCGGGGCGCGTCGCAATCCCCCACCCTTGCATGAGCGCGTCCGAGATCTCGGCAGAGTCGATATCGCCCACGTTGAGTGAGACGATCGCCGAACGCACGGGCTGGTCAAACGCACCGTAGAGCTTAATCCCCGGAATCTCGCGCACACCGGCAAGGAAGCGATCAGCGAGCGCACGCTCCTGGGCAGCAATCGCGTCGACCCCGCCCTGGGCCTCGATAAAGTCGAGACCAGCGGAAAGGCCCGCGATGCCATGGCCGTTGAGCGTACCGGCCTCCAGGCGCGTGGGCCACTCAAGGGGCTGCAGCTCATCGAAGCTGTGCACGCCCGTGCCGCCCATGGCCCACGGCGCCACGTCAATGCCCTCTGCCACGGCCAGGCCGCCGGTCCCCTGCGGACCCATGAGCCCCTTGTGGCCGGTAAAGCACACAATGTCGAACCCCATGGCCTGCATATCGATACGCGCCGTACCGGCAGACTGAGAGGCGTCGACGATCACCAGCGCGCCGGCCGCATAGGCGATGGCCGCCACGCGCGCAATGTCGACCGCGTTGCCGGTCACATTGGAGGCATGCGTCACCACCACGGCACGCGTGCCAGGCGTGACCAACCGCTCGAGCTCGTCGTAGTCGAGCACGCCATTGGTATCACAGCCCGCATGCTCAACCGTCACACCCCGCTCCGTCGCCAGACGATTGAGCGGACGCAGCACGGAGTTGTGCTCGAGCACCGTTGTGACCACGCGGTCGCCGCGGCGCACCACGCCATTAATGGCGGTGTTGAGCGCCGCGGTGGAGTTGGGCGTAAAACAAACATGGTCAGCACGCGGGCAGCCCAAAAGGCGCGCGAGCTTGGCGCGGCAAGCGTGAATCGTACGAGCGGCATCGAGGGCACCCGACGTGGCGCCGCGCCCGGCATTGCCAAGCGAACACATCGCCTGCGTCACGGCATCGATGACCGTCTGCGGCTTGCGCATGGTCGTCGCCGCGTTATCCAGATAGATCATCGCACGACCTCCCACATATCAATCACGGTATAGCCCTCGGTGGGAACGCCCGCCGCAGCGAGTTCGCCGCGCAGCAGCTCCTCATCGGCAGGCAACGCCTTCCATGCCAAACCGCAGCCGGCAGCGACCTCCCCGGGCACGGGAATCGTTCGCCCGGGAAGGCCGCGCTCGATGCACAGGGACTCGCAGCCCATGGCGGCCGCCGTGGTGGGAAACGTGATGACAAGCGCCGGGCGCTTCTCCCTCATGGCAACTCCAACCAATACGTTACGGGCGCACGACGCGCACGGCCTGCTCCATCTTCTCCACGATCACGTACATGTTGGTGACCTCGCCCACCGCAAGCTGGTCTTTAATGCCATAGTGGTCGAGACAGGTACCGCAGGTGAGAATCTCGACGCCCTGCTCGGCCAGGCCCTTCAGGTCATCGAGCACCGGCGAGCCCTCGACGGTGAGCTTGGCGCCGCCGTTATAGAACAGCATGGTCGCGGGAAGCTCCTCCTGCTGCGTCACGGCAAAAATGAAGGCCTTCATGAGCTTGTGGCCCAGCTCGTCGTCGCCGCGGCCCATGCAGTCGGTGTAGACGGAAATGACGAGTTTGCCCTTGCCGGCGCTGGCATCACAGAAGGCAGCGCCATCCTGCTCGGGATCGGCCACGGCAACGGCGCCAGAGGTCGCCACGGTCACGTGCCACTCGGCGTCAGAAACCTTCTCGACCGAGGCCGTGCAGCCCTTCTCCTGCGCCATCTTGGAGATGTTCTTGACGGCGGTCTCGTTATCGACCGAGGTCACGACGGCGCCCTCGCCATCGAGCTGCTTCAGGGCTTTGAGCGTCTTGACGACGGGCAGCGGGCAGGCATCGCCCATGGCATTGACTTCAATCTTGGTAGACATAGTTTTTCCTTTCGAATAAATCGTTTTAGAACGGTACATAGCTCAATAAACGTGTCGTTAACGGACAACGTGGACGGCTGGACCGCCTGGCACCGGCTCGCACACGCGACCGACGACGGCGGCAACGCGCCCCTCGGCATGCAGACGACGCGCAAGCTCATCCACATCCGCCGCGGGCGCCGCAATAAGCAAACCGCCCGAAGTCTGTGGATCGTACAGCGCGTCGAGCATGCCCGGCTCTAGGTCCTCGTCGACCGCCACGCGCGGGCCAAAGAAATCCTGGTTGCGGTAGGAGCCCGCGGGGATAATGCCCAAACGCGCCATGTCGAGCACCTGGTCAAAGAGCGGCACCGCCCCCGATGCAAGCTCAACCTGCACGCCCGAGCCCTCGGCCATCTCGCACGCGTGCCCGATCAGACCAAAGCCCGTAATGTCGGTGCACCCGTGAAGCTCAAGTCCCTCGGCCAGGCGAATCGGCGCCTCGTTGAGGGTGCGCATCGAGTCAAACATGGCTGTGGCCTCGTCCTGCTCGATGAGCTCGCCCTTAATGGCCGTGGTGATGATGCCTGAGCCGATCGCCTTGGTCAGCAACAGGACGTCGCCCACGCGCGCGCCGCTATTGGCAAGCATACGATCGAGCGCGACAAAGCCGCTCACGGACAGGCCGTACTTGGGCTCGTCGTCGTTGATGGTGTGGCCGCCCGCGATGGAGCAACCCGCCTCGACGCACTTGT
>CABUJL010000111.1 GCA_902491915.1 uncultured Collinsella sp. | reverse complement strand
CTTCACCGATTCGCTCGGCCGCACCACAAAGATTTCGCCGGCAGCCTCGCGACGTGCCAAGTCATCGAGCGTGGCATTGTAGACCTCATGCCGATGCTCAAGCGCTGCGACAAACTCCGGATAGTGACGGAACACGCGACGCAGCATGGGCATTACGCTGTTGGGCTGCTTCACAAAGCCCGCCGGCTGCGTGAGCACCACGATATTGCGGTCATACCCCTGCGCAAACAGCCATGCACTGGGAATAGAATCAGCCACGCCACCATCCAGATACTTATGCCCGTCAATAGCAACGGGACGCGTCGCCACGGGAATCGCCGACGATGCCCGGATCCACTCGATATCCCTCTCGTCGCCATAGGGCAGGTCGTGGTAGACGGCCTTGCCCGTCTCGATATCGGTGCACACGCACGTAAACCGCATGGGACAGGCGCGATACGCCTCCAAGTCAATGGGATCGCGCTCGATAGGCACCTCGTGATAGGCAAAATCGGCATTGAACATGTCACCGGTCCGCAGCCAGCTTGCTACACCCGCATAGCGCTTATCGGCACAATAGGCCTTGTTGTAGCGAATGGCGCGGCCGATCTGGCGCGATTTAAAGTTGTAGCCAAACGCCGCTCCTGCCGAGACGCCCACCATATGGTCGCAGGTCAAACCGTGCTCCATCCATACGTCGAGCACGCCCGCCGTATACATACCGCGGTAGCCGCCTCCCTCGAGCGCCAGCCCCACCGTGCGCGTCGTATCCGGTTGTGCCATGCGACCATCTCCGTTCCTGCGTTTTAAACCGGGACAAGTATACCCGTCAACATATATCGTCTCAGTCGCATTTTTATCGGACATTGCATCGTCGCGCTACCGTTTGTCGAATAATAGCCACCCACAGTATGCGCACCCATATCCCCGCACTCGAGGAAAGCGGCTTTGTGGTGACGTTCGACAAGTACATTTAGCAGATTGTGCCCGTCGACGGCGATCATGGCCGCAGCACGCAAATCATTTCATCAATGCTCGAGATGGCGCAGTCGCTCCATCTGCCCGTCGTGGTCGAAGGCGTCGAGACAAATGAACAGGCGAACATGCTACGACAAATGGGCGCCCGCTACGCTCAGGGCTTCCTCTACTACCGCCCCATGCCGGCGAAGGATTTTGAGGCATTGCTCGATGGTGGCAATAACAACTGATACGCTCGCGTGCAAAACGCCACCGCCGAAGGGGGCATTTGTCTCCATTAGCTAACTTATATCCCCAATTCAAACCGAATTGGGGATATGATACAAACCGTTGTTCCGCCCAAGGAGGTTATCCATCATGAACGAGTCGTATCGCCTGGGCGAGCAATCGATTATTGCCTATCTTCAGCGACTTGCGAATGGCATCTCGACCGCCGAACTCGATGTTGCCGCGCTGCCTGCTGAGCTACGCGCCGTTGGTGAGCAACTGCAAAAGACGCATGCCATCCTGCAACAAGAGCGCCAGCTGCTTGAGTGCAACGCCTATATCGATCCGCTCACCAACTTGGGCAACCGCAACGGATTCGACCGTCACGTCGAGCAACTCTGGCACAAAGGCGACCCCTTCACCTGCGCCTATATTGACATCGACCATCTCAAACATTGCAACGATAGGTTTGGCCACGCCGAAGGCAATCGCTATATTCTGACCATCTGCCGCACGCTCTCCGAAACCATGGAGGACGATGAGATGCTGTTCCGTATCGGTGGAGACGAGTTTGTGCTCATCTCGCTCTCCGCAAACGAGACTGAACTCGAGCAGCGCTTGGAGCAGGTACGTGCCGGGCTGATCGAGGCGAGCTCAGGCGGCAAGGCGCCCATGATCGGCAGCTTTAGCTTTGGCTGCTCGCGCGTCGATCCACTTGCCGGCGACACGCGTCGCCAGATGACGATGGATGCCGATCGCAAGATGTATCGCTATAAGCTTATGCATCGTGTGCAGCAACCGAAAGACAATGGTACGCCGCAACGACCAATCGTCGATCAGCTTCCCTGCAACGACCGAGTGTTCCAAGCGATCTCCATGAGCTCCGAGACGCGCTATCCGTTTATCCTTAACCTCGATACTGGAGAATCGCAATGGTCGGTCAACGCCGTGCGCGATTTTGACCTGCCCTCCCAGCACCCTTTTAACTCGGTCGATATGTGGCTTGCCCGCGTTCATCCCGAGGACCGCGACAACGTACGCGCCGAGCTCGACATGGTGATAAACGGCAAGTGGCACTTCCACTACATGCAGTATCGCGTAATGGACGCCACCGGAAAATACGTGCTTTGCGACTGCACGGGCTACCGCTTGGATGGAACCGATACCGAGCCCAACATGTATGTGGGCATTATCATCAACCGAAGCCTAGCGGATACGACCGATTCCGTGACCGGCCTGGGCGATATTCACGCCCTGGTCAACGCCATTGGCGAAATGCGTCGCGTGGCGCGCAAGGCTGGTTTGATCGCCATTAAAATCGACGATATCGCTCAGGTCAATGCCCGCTTTGGCTTTGATGCGGGCGACCGCGTTTTGGCAGAAAGCGCCGCCTGCCTCATGGAATGCTCACGCGGCAAGGGTCGCCTGTTCCGCTCGACGGGGCCGACGTTCGCGGCGCTTTTCGACGACTTTGATCCCGAAGAGACCGACGCGATCGCAGAAGAAATCGAGCGGTTCCTGGGTTCTCCCGTGCTCATCGGCTCGCTTGAATATCAGCCACCCATTCGTGTGGCGACGTTTCATCTGGACAGCGTTGACCGACAGCCCGTTTCCATTTTGAACGAGCTCAAAGCGTTGCTTAAAGAGGCGCCGCAAGTACCGGGCACCAAGCTGGACTAGCGTTGTGGGGCGCGATGTGAAACACGAGCCGTTTCACATCGCGCCCCACGCCATCTACCCTCTCGTGCGATAATCCTCCGCAGCAGTCACCGACAGCAGAGGGAGTTTGTGATGAAGGTTCTTTTGGTCAATGGCAGCCCCAAGGCAAACGGCAACACCGCCCGCGCACTCGCCGAGGTCGCAGAGCAACTTAATGCGGAAGGCATTGATACCGAGGTGTTTCAGCTGGGCGCCAAGCCCATTCGCGATTGCATCGGTTGCGGCCAGTGCGGCAAGCTTGGCGGTCGCTGCGCCTTTGACGACGACGTGGTGAACGAGCTCATCGCTGCCGCCGAGCAGTCAGATGGCTTTGTCTTTGGCTCGCCCGTCTACTATGCGCACCCCAGCGGGCGCATCCTTTCGGCCCTCGATCGCGCCTTCTATGCAGGCGGGCACGCCTTTGCACACAAGCCGGGCGCTGCCGTCGCCGTCGCCCGTCGCGGCGGTACGTCGACGACCTTCGACGTGCTCAACAAGTACTTCACCATCAACCAAATGCCCGTGGTTGCTTCCACCTACTGGAACAACGTGTTTGGCCGCGTGCCCGGCGACGCCGATGGGGATGCCGAGGGCCTTGCCACTATGCGAAACATCGGCAAAAACATGGCCTGGCTCCTGCGCTGCATCGAGGCGGGACAAGCCGCCGGTATCAACGCACCCGAGGCAGATCGCGCAACGACCAACTTCATCAGGTAGAACGGCGGAGCATGAATATCCAGATTTTTGGCACCAAAAAGTCCTTCGATACCAAGAAAGCACAGCGCTTCTTCAAAGAGCGCCGCATTAAGGTGCAGTTTATTGACCTTAAGGAAAAGGAGATGAGCAAGGGCGAGCTCGCGAGCGTGATGCAGGCGGTCGGCGGTATCGACAAACTGCTCAACCCCAAAGCCAAGGACGAGGAGACGCTCGCGCTCATCCAGCACCTTACCCCCAGTCAGCGCTTCGACAAGCTGCTCGAGAACCAGCAGGTTCTAGCCGAGCCCATCGTGCGCAACGGCAAAAAGGCCACCGTCGGTTATTGCCCCGATGTATGGGGAGCCTGGGAGTAGCCTGTGTTATTTGCCGGCGCGTGGGTATAAGAGCAGGCGTTTGGCATATGATTCAACTGTAAGCCATGTCTAACAAAGGAGGGCACATGCCCAACAAACCCGTGAAGATCATCATGCTTACCGGATACCTCGGTGCCGGCAAGACCACGCTGCTCAACCACATCCTCGCTAACGACGGCGGCATCCGCGCCGCCGTGATTGTCAACGATATCGGCGAGATCAACGTCGATGCCAGCCTCATCGCCGACGGCGGCCTTTCCGAGACCGACGACCTCATCCCGCTCACCAACGGCTGCATCTGCTGCACGCTTTCGGATGACCTGGCCAACCAGCTGCAGGGCATCGCCGATTCGGGCAACTTCGACTACATCATCATCGAGGCATCGGGCATTTGCGAGCCTATCCCCATCGCCTACACCATCTCGAGCTTCTGCGACGAGGCCAAGGTGGGCGGCGAGCCCAAGCTCGCGCTCGACAACATCGTGGCCGTGGTCGACTGCGCCCGCATGTACGACGAGTTCAACGGCGGTCGCGACCTGCTGGCCGAGGATATCGACGAGGACGACATCGAGAGCCTGCTTATCCAGCAGATCGAGTTCTGCTCCACGCTGATCCTCAACAAGACCGATACCGTGAGCCCTGAGCAGATCGCCGAGCTCAAGGCCATCGTGCGCAGCCTGCAGAAGGACGCCGTGATCGTCGAGGCCCAAAACGGCGAGGTCCCCATGGAGGAGCTGCTCGATACCGACCGCTTCGACTTTATGCGCGCCTACAACTCCGCCGCTTGGATCGAGGCCATGGAGCATCCTGAGGAGCACGACGACCCCGAGGTGCTCGAGTACGACATCGAGACCTTTGTGTACTCGCGCCGCAAGCCGTTTGACCTGCAGAAGTTCACCGATTTTGTTGAGCAGGAGTGGCCCGACGAGGTCATCCGCGTCAAGGGTCCGCTGTGGCAGGCCGACAATCCGGACATGTGCTACATGTTTGAGCAGGCCGGCCACCAGATGCGCCTGATGGAGAACGGTCTGTTTGTCGACTCGGCGCCCGAAGGCGAGAAGCAGAGGATCATCGACGAGAACCCCGAGATCATGCAAATTTGGGACGACGAGACGGGCGACCGCATGACGAGCCTGTGCATCATCGGCCGTCACATGGACAAGGACGCGCTCATCGCCTCCCTCGATGCCTGCCTGACCGACTGGCACCGCGCCTAGGTTTATCCAAGCGGGCATTTTTCTGCCTACGTAACCGCTAAACCACCACGAAGGTGCCCTTCGTGGTGGTTTTTCGTTCTGAGCCAAGGAGATTCATGTTCAATATCGTGCTGTATGCGCCCGAGATTCCGGCCAATACGGGCAATATCGGCCGTACCTGCGTGGTCACCGGCGCCCGCCTGCATCTGGTGGAGCCGCTGGGCTTTTCGCTCGACGACAAGACGGTGCGTCGCGCCGGCCTGGGCTACTGGCAAAACTTGGACGTGACGACCTATGCCGGCTGGGAGGATTTCCTTGCGCGCAACGGTCTCTCTCCTGCCGACGAGCGCCTGCATCTGCTGACCAAAAAGGCGCGCCGCACCTATGCGCAGAGCACCTACCGCGATGGCGACTACTTAGTCTTTGGCAGCGAGAGCTCGGGCATTCCCGAGCCACTGCTTGCCGCGGCGCCCGAGCGCTGCGAGCGCATCCCGATGCTGCGCGATTGCGACTCACTCAATAACGCCAAGGCCTGGGAAACCCACGAGGAATCGCTGGGGCATACCGAGGACAGCCACGAGGCCATCCTTCGGCAGGATATCTGCGGCAACTTCGTCAATCCAGACGACTACCGCATCAGCGCACTCAACCTCTCCAACAGCGCCGCTGTTAGCGCCGGGCGATTTTAGCCGCTAATAGTCAAACTATTTTGACCAATCCCGGTCACCGAATAATGGCCACCGTGCCTCCCCGCCGCCACT
>CABUJL010000110.1 GCA_902491915.1 uncultured Collinsella sp. | reverse complement strand
ATCTTGATGCGCAGACGGCGGATGTTCACGTCGACGATCTTGACCTCGCCGTTGGTGACCACGTACTGCTTATCGCGGTGGAACATGTACTGGGCCTTCAGCGCCTGCTGCAGGTGGTTGACCAGCTGGCCAGAGAGATCGGCGTAGATGTCCTCGATGCCCAGGCGGCGCTCGATCTTCTTAAGACCGCGCTCGGTAGCGGCAATGGTGTGCTTGGCCTCATCCATGACATAGTCGCCCGTGGGCTCCACGTCCTCGGTGGCGGTGAGCATGTCGTGCGACACGTCCTCGCCGCGCTCAAGGCCACGCACGGCACGCGCGAAGTCCTTGTAGGTGCTGGCGGACTTGGTGCCGGCGCCCGAGATGATGAGCGGGGTACGCGCCTCGTCGATTAGGATGGAGTCAACCTCGTCGACGATGGCGTAGTTGTGGCCGCGCTGCACACGCTGCTCGGGGCGGGTGACCATGTTATCGCGCAGGTAATCGAAACCGAACTCGGAGTTGGTGCCGTACGTGACGTCGGCCTGGTAGGCCGGGCGCTTGAGCTCGAGCGGCATGTTGTTCTGGAGCAGACCGACGGTCATGCCCAGGTACTTGTAGATGCGGCCCATCCACTCGGAGTCGCGCTTGGCAAGGTAATCATTGACAGTAACGACGTGCACGCCCTTGCCGGCAATAGCGTTAAGATAGCCGGCCAACGTGGAGACGAGGGTCTTACCTTCGCCGGTCTTCATCTCGGCGATGTGGCCCTCGTGCAGTGCCATGGCGCCAATGAGCTGCACGTCAAAGTGGCGCATACCCATGGTGCGCTTGGAAGCCTCACGCACGGTGGCAAAGGCCTCGGGGAGCATGTCGTCGAGCGACTCGCCGTTGGCGTAACGCTCGCGGAACTTATCGGTCTGGGCGCGGAGTTCCTCCTCGGTCATCTTCTCAAACTGGGGCTCAAGACCGTTGATCTGGTCGACGATCTTGTAGTAGCGCTTAAGGTCCTTATCGGATCCAAAGGACAGCAGCTTTGACATGAATCCCATGTGGTTTTCCTTTTTGGCCATCGCCCACGCCGTGCAGCTGCGGACGAGTTAAACACAGATGATTGTACTTTAGCCAAACAAGGCGCGGCCTATACGGTCGAGCTCGACCGCCACGTAATAACTACGACCAACCTGCCACAATGGGACAGGTTAATTTTGGCAGGTCTATCTGGGCAAACGCCGCCTCTCTGCCATGTGGTGCCATGGGGACAGGTTAGTTCGCACTAATTTAAAAAGAAAAAGGGCCGCGCACCCAAATGGATGCACGGCCCTCATGCCATGAATGCGAGTGATTCCGCGGCGAGCTATTTACTCAGCAGCCTCGGTGGTCTCGGCCTCGGCAGCGGCCTCCTCGACGGGAGCCTCTGCGGGAGCCTCGGCGGCCTGCTTGGCAGCCTCCTCGGCAAACTTAGCAGCACGCTTAGCCTTCTCGGCAGCCTTAGCCTCAGCGGCAGCCTTGCGAGCGGCCTCGGCCTCAGCAGCCTTGGCGGCCTTGGCAGCCTTGGCCTCCTCGGCCTTCTTGAGCTGGGCGGCAGCGGCGCCACCGAACTTGTCGGCGAAGCGCTGGACGCGTCCACCGGTGTCGACGAACTTCTGCTGGCCGGTGTAGAACGGGTGGCACTCGTTGCAAAGCTCGACCTTCATCTCGGACACGGTAGCGTGCGTCTTGAAGGTGTTGCCGCAGGAGCACGTCACCGTGCACTCGACATACTGGGGATGGATACCCTGCTTCATGGTAGGACTCCTTATTAGTCAGGCGCTGGTTACCGATCAGCGCATAAGGCGTCTTGGTTTCCGACCAAGACAACAAACTTGGCTATGGTACCACGGCGCCGCGCGTCCCACAAAAGGTTCACGGTCTTTGTGCAACGCGGCGTGGCCAACCGCAGCGGACACGCACCCTGTCGCCCCTTCGCCCATGTTGCAGACGTGTAACGCCGCAGTAAGCACACCCCTTTTGGCGCCAGACGGGTACAATGATGAACACTGTACCGTAGCGGAGCGCCCCGCGCGCGCCGCAACCACGCGAAAGGGTTTCCCATGGCCGAGATCTCGTCCTCCCGTATCGTCATCACCGTCCTTGGCAAGAACCGCCCCGGCATCGTCGCCGGCGTCACCCGCGTTCTGGGCGAGGCCAACGTCGACATCCGCGACATCACGCAGTCCATTATCGAGGACATCTTCACCATGACCATGCTGGCCGACACCGCCGAGTCCAAGCTCGACTTCGCCGAGCTGCAGAAGGCCCTGGCCGAGGCCGGCGAGCTTTCGGGCGTCAACGTGTCCATCCAGCGCGAGGACGTCTTTAACTTTATGTACCGCCTGTAGCGAACAAGCCGCTCGGGGCAGCTTGACGTCATATCGTCCAAGCGCGCGGCCCCAAAGCGGACCGGAGAGGAGCGCGCATGGCCTACGACGCCAAGAAAATCTATTACCGCTTCGATGACCACTTGAGCCGACTGGTTCTGGATTACGAAGCAAGCCGCCAGATTTCGCCTGAGAGCGAAAGCCTCTACCACGGCCTGCCGACCGACCCTTATGACGAGGGCTTGTTCGAAGAGCACAATGTCAAGCGCGGCCTGCGCAATGCCGACGGCTCGGGCGTGGTCGCGGGCCTCACTCGTATCTCGGATGTGCACGGCTACAACAAGGTCGACGGAAAGGTCGTGCCCGATCAGGGCAAGCTCACGCTTCGCGGCTACAGCATCGAGGATCTGGTCAACAATGCCCAGGCCGAGAATCGCTACGGCTACGAAGAAGTCGCCTATCTGCTTATCACGGGTTCGCTGCCCAACAAGGAAGAGCTCGACGGCTTCTGCGAGCGCCTAGGTGCCTTTAGACATCTGAGCGACGAGTACGTCAAAGAGTTTCCCATGACCACGGTGTCGTCGAGCATCATGAATGTGCTTCAGCGCGCCGTGCTGCTGCTCTACGCCTTCGATGCCGAACCAGACGTGATCACGCCCGAGCACGAAATCGACGTCGCCATTTCCATGCTCGCACGTCTCCCGCGCATCGCCGCCTTCGCACACATGGCCTCGGTCGCCAAGCTTCGCGGCTCCGAGGTTCACGTGCCGCACCCCACGCCCGGCCTCTCCACCGCCGAGACCATCCTACAGGTCCTGCGCGGCGGCATGGCGTTCACCCGCGATGAGGCGATGCTGCTCGACGTTATGCTCATGCTGCATGCCGAGCACGGCGGCGGCAACAACTCCACCTTCGCTTGCCGCGTGCTGTCGTCTTCGGCCACCGACCCGTATTCCGCCTACGCCGCGGCTATCGGCTCGCTCAAGGGCCCGCGCCACGGCGGCGCCAATGCCAAGGTCGTGTCTATGCACGAGGACATCCGCGCGCATGTCTCCAACTGGGAGGACGAGGACGAGGTCGCGGCCTACCTGGGCAAGATCCTCGACAAGCAGGCCTTCGACGGCACGGGCCTCATCTACGGCATGGGCCACGCCGTCTATACGCTCAGCGACCCGCGCGCCGAGGTCTGCCGCCGTTACGCGCGCTCACTGGCAGCCAAGAAGGACTTGGGCGAAGAGTTCGCACTCATCGAGCGTATCGAGCGCCTGGCACCCCAGGTCATGCGCGACCACGGCATGACCAAGCCCATCTGCGCCAACATCGACCTGTACACGGGCTTTATCTACAAGATGCTCGGCGTGCCCGAGACACTCTTTACGCCGCTATTCGCCGTCGCCCGCATGGCCGGCTGGTCGGCGCACCGCATGGAAGAGCTCTTCTGCGCGCACCGTATCATCCGCCCCGCCTATCGTCCGGTGATCGAGCCGCTGGAGTACAAGCCGCTCGCCGACCGCTAGGACGCGGACCGTTATAGAACTCGAGCGTGGCCAGGGACCCAAGCCCTCGGCCACGCTTTTTATGCCAGTAGAAAGGGCTGCATCAAATGATTGTGTTTTCCGATATGGATGGGACGCTGCTGACGAGCGATAAGCAGATGAGCGATGCCACCTGGACAATGCTCGACGAGCTCGCACGTCGTGGCATCGAGTTTGTTCCCTGCACGGGGCGTCCGCTGTCGGGCATCTTTGAGCCCATTCTCGCCCATCCCGCCGTGCACTACGCAGTCTGCGCCAACGGCGCCAGCGTCTGGCAGCTCGACGACGATGTGCCCACCGACGCCTCGCGCGCCACGTGCATCTTGAGCCGTCCGCTCGATTGCGGCATTGCCCACCGCATCCATCGCATTGCCGCCGGCCACGATGTGACCTTCGATATCTTCGCGGATGGACAGTGTTTCCTCCCCCGTTCGCTTTACGGGCGCCTAGATGAGTTCTGCGGCGGCGATCCCCACATCGCGGCTTCGCTCAAGCGCACACGAACACCGATCGACATGGATATCGACAGCAAGATCGACGAAGTCGAGACGCTCGAACGCATCGCCATGTACTGGCACGACCCGGCCGATCGCGACGCCATCGCGGCGGCGCTCGACACGCTCGGAGGCATTGAGGTCACGCGTTCTTACGCCATGAATATCGAGGTCATGGGTGAGGGCGCCACCAAGGGAACGGCCCTCACGTGGCTGTGTGAGCATCTGGGCGAGCGTCTCGCCGACGCCTGGGCGTTCGGCGACAACATCAACGACATCCCCATGCTGCAGGCAGCGGGCCATGGCATGGCCATGATCAACGCCGAGCCCGAAGACCGCGAGGCCGCCGACGCCATCACCGAATACGACAACGACCACGACGGCGTCGCCCGCACCATCATGGCCGCCCTCGCCTAGTCACTGGGGACGTTCTTAAACGACT
Source organism: uncultured Collinsella sp. (assembly GCA_902491915.1). Lineage (GTDB taxonomy): Bacteria > Actinomycetota > Coriobacteriia > Coriobacteriales > Coriobacteriaceae > Collinsella. The sequence goes on along the minus strand of CABUJL010000110.1, from coordinate 1,121 downwards.
AGTCACTGGGGACACTCTTCGCAAAAAGCTGCAAGGACTGTCCCCCACTGCCGGCAGAAAAAGAACGCCCCCATCTGCCGGATTAGGAGAGACTCTCCAGCACGCGACGGAGCTCCTGCTGGACGGCGTGGTCGCGATTACAACCCACCACGCGATCGGCCACTGCCTTGAGCGCGGGGCGCGCGTTTTCCATCGCGCAGCCCGTGCCGACAAAGCGAATGATCTCGTAGTCGTTCATCGAGTCGCCAAACGCCATAACCTCGTCGCGTTCGACTCCATAGTGCTCCATGAGCTGTGCGATGCCCGAGGCCTTCGACACGCCGGGCTGCATGGCATCGATCCACGCGTTGCCCGAAGGCGCAAAAGTAAAGAGCTGACCGAGTTCGCGCTGTAGTACGTAAGCGCTGTCCATAACGGCACCGTCATCGCAAAAGATACTCGCCTTGATGATATTTACGCTGGGATCGGGCAGCTCCCAAATGCGCTCGGCATTGGGAAGGTCCTTATCGACCTCACGCACGAACTTGCACTCGTCATCGAGCAAGAAGGACTTGGTTCGGTCAAAAAGTGCAAGATGCAGATTGGGAAACGTCGCGACGGCCTGGGCGAGCCTTCGAATCGCCAGGTGCGAATACACCTCGCGGTCTACCATCTTACCGTCGGCGTAGACCTGGGCGCCGTTAGCGGCGACAAAGTCCATCTTGTCGCGAACAGGTGCAAAGAACTCGCACAGGCGGTCGTAACGACGGCCTGACGATGCGGCGAAATGCACGCCATGCTCGTGTAGCGCCAGAATCAGTTCGTAGGTCTCGGGAGGCACCTGGCCGTTTTCGTCAAGCAACGTGCCGTCCATATCGGATGCAATCAGTTTAAACATAGAAAAGCTCCCTTCGGGCTTGATGGAATCGGACGTATATCCAATTCCAACGTACCCAAAGGGAGCTCAAATAAGACTCTGCGGGCGTAAACGTTACAAGGACCTGGCAAATAGCTCACACATGCCAGAGGTCTCACGGTCGCGGCGTCAGGCGACACGCCACCCCGACGACTAGTCGTTTAAGAACGTCCCCGATGACTAGTCGGCGTAGGTGAAGGTCGTGACGTCGAACATGCCCTCGGGG
>CABUJL010000109.1 GCA_902491915.1 uncultured Collinsella sp. | reverse complement strand
TGGTGTGCAACATTGGCATCTACGACAAGGTCATGCGTGGGTTCTATGCTTCGGCCATCAGCTTGCTGGGTGATGCCACGGCCTATCCGGTCATCAACAGCGCCGTGTTCTATTTGGACGACTTTCCTAGCCCCGTGCCCTCGGGCGACGGCACCTACATCAAGCGCGACTACGGGCTTTCCGTCGCCGATTTTTACACCAAGGTCTGGTGGCCCGATCTGCAAAAGCTCGCGCAAAAATATGGCATTCGCTATACCGGCGTGATGATCGAAAACTACGAGGACGCGGTCAACCAGACCGAGCCCGCGCGACAGGCCGATACCACGCAGTTCCGCTATTTTGGCGGCATGCTGCTTCAGATGGGCGGAGAGCTGGGCTTTCACGGCTACAACCATCAGCCTCTGGCGCTCTGGGACACCGACTACGGCACGCTGTACGTCTACAAGACCTGGAAGAACAAAGAGACGCTCGTCGCTTCGCTCAACGAACTTATCGCGTTTCAGGACGAGGTGCTGCCCAACGCGCACGGCTCGGTTTACGTGCCGCCGTCAAATATCCTTTCGGCCCGTGCACGCAAGCTTATCGGCACCGACGTTCCGCGCATTAAGACTATTGCCAGTACGTACTTTGAGGACGGTACCGACCTGCCCTACGTGCAGGAGTTTGGCGTGGCGAGCGATGGCATTGTGGAGCAGCCACGTATTGTTTCGGGCGGCATGGTCGACGATTCCTATATGCGCCTGGCAGCCGTGTCCGAACTCAACATGCACTACGTGAGTACGCATTTTATGCACCCGGACGACCTTTTGGACCCCGATCGCGGAGCCAAGGAGGGCTGGGAGGTCTACAAGGGCGGCCTGGTCGACTACCTGGAGTGGCTTACCAAATCCGCGCCCGACCTGCGGCACCAGACGGCGTCGGAGTGCTCCGGTGCCATCCAGCGTTTTTCGTCCGTGACGGTGAGCGTGGATACGAGCGATGATGCCTGGACGTTCAACCTGGGCAACTTCCACGATGAGGCGTGGCTTATGTTCCGCGCCAATAACGGCGAGCCGGGTACGGTGTCTGGTGGCGAGATTAAACACCTGACGGGCAACCTGTACCTAGTCAAAGCGACGGACAAGACCGTGACGATTGAGCGCAAGGAGGGCGGCGACCGATGAGAGTCTGCTTGGTGCTCGAGGGCTGCTACCCCTACGTGCACGGCGGTGTGTCCACCTGGATGCACGGCTACATCACGGCAATGCCCGAGCACGAGTTTGTACTGTGGGTGATTGGCGCCCACGCCGAAGACCGCGGCAAGTTTGTCTACGAGCTGCCCGGCAACGTCGTCGAGGTGCACGAGGTGTTCCTGGACGATGCCCTGCGTCTTTCGGGCGAGCAGGTGGAAGTCGACTTCGACGACCGCGAGCGCGAGGCCCTGCGCCGTCTGGTTTCGCTCTCCAATCCGGACTGGGACGTGCTGTTCGACATTTTCCAGCGCCGCCACGTGCATCCGCTCTCTTTTTTGCAGAGCCGCACGTTTATGGACATCTTCCGCGACGTGTGTCTGGCCGAGTACCCGTATACGCCTTTCGCCGACGCCTTTCACACCATGCGTTCGATGTTGCTGCCCGTGCTCTATTTGCTGGGCAGCGAGGTTCCGGTGGCCGACGTTTATCACGCCATCTCGACCGGCTACGGCGGTCTGCTCGCAAGTTTGGGCTCCAGCATGAATCACGCACCGGCATTGCTGACCGAGCACGGCATCTACACGCGCGAGCGCGAGGAGGAGATCATTCGCGCCGACTGGGTGGTGCCGTCGTTTAAGGACCGCTGGATTCGCTTTTTCTACCTGCTTTCGGAGGAAATCTACCGCCGCGCCTTCCGCGTGACGAGTCTGTTCCACAATGCGCGCAAAACGCAGATCGACATGGGATGCGATGCAGAAAAATGTCTGGTTATCCCCAACGGTATCCAGTTCGACCGCTTTAAGGACATTCCCTTAAAGCCTGATGACGGCTGGGTGGACATTGGCGCGGTGGTGCGCCTGGCGCCCATCAAGGACGTTAAGACCATGATCTATGCTTTCTTTGAACTGCACGAGCGCCTGCCCAAGGTGCGCCTGCACATCATGGGCGGAGTGGACGACGAGGAGTACGGCGCCGAGTGCCACGCGCTGGTCGACACCCTGGGCGTGCGCGACCTGATTTTTACCGGCCGCGTCAACGTGGTCGAGTATATGGAAAAGCTCGACTTTACCATTTTGACGAGCATCTCGGAGGGCCAGCCGTTGAGCGTGCTGGAATCGCTGGGCGCGCGTCGCCCCTGCGTGACGACCGAGGTCGGCTGCTGCCGCGAGCTGCTCGAGGGCGCCCCCGGCGACGACTTTGGCGTGGCCGGATTTGTGAGCCCGCCCATGTATCGCAAGGGTCTGGCCGATGCTATGGAGCGCATGTGCGCGAGCCGTGCCCGCCGCCTGGAAATGGGGGAGCGCGGCCAGCGTCGCGTGGCGACCTACTACCTACACGAGCAGATGCTTGCCAACTATCGCGCGCTGTACGACGAGACGGCGCGTGCGTTTGACCTGCCCAGAGAGGGGGAGTAGCCGGTGGCCGGAATCGGTTTTGAGCTCAAACGCCTGTTTAAGCGCAAAGGTCTGTTTGCCACGATGCGCGCCTATGGCTACGCCGGCATTGTGTGTACGGGCCCCATGCTGCTGGGCGTGCTGCTGCAGGTGGGTATCTTGGTGCTGTGCGGCCTGTGGGGTGTGGGCCGCGCCAACCAGGATCTGCTGGTGTGCATGGTGACCTATACGCTGCTGGCCTCGCTCACGCTCACGAGCTTTTTCTCTATGCCGGTCACGCGTTTTTTGGCCGACATGCTGTTTGCTGAGCGCGAAGAAGAGGTCTTGCCCTCGTTTTGGGGCTCCAACGCCATCATGCTCGTTGCGGGCACGGTGCTTTACGGTGTCTTTTTGCTGTTTTCGGGCGCCACGCTGCTGCAGGGGCTGCTGTGCCTGTGGCTGTTCAACATTATGATCGTCAACTGGAACGGCATGAGCTACCTCACGGCCATTAAGGACTACCGGGGTATTCTGTGCAGCTTTGCCGCGGCCATTGGCGTGGCGTGCCTGTGCGCCTTGGCCGCGCTGGCGCTGGGGCTGCCGCCCGTCGAGGGCCTGCTGGCCTCGATCGCCCTGGGCTACGGTGTGATGCTCGCCTGGGACGTGGTGCTGCTGTACCGGTATTTTCCTCAGAGCGATCGCAGCCCCTGGCTCTTTTTGCGCTGGCTCGACCAATTTATGCCGCTGGCGCTCACGGGCCTATTTACCAACCTGGGACTCTTTGCGCATCTGGTGATAATTTGGGCCGGTCCCATTGGCGTGCAGGTCAAGGGCTTGTTTTATGGCGCGCCCTACCATGATGTGCCGGCGCTCATCGCGTTTTTGAGCATTCTGGTCACGACCGTCAACTTTGCGGTGTCGGTCGAGGTCAACTTCTATCCGCGCTACCGCGACTACTACAGCCTGTTTAACGACGGCGGCGTGGTGGGCGACATCGTGGTGGCCGAGGAGGAAATGCTTGCCACGCTCAACCGGGAGCTGCGGTTTTGCGCGCTCAAGCAGCTGTTTGTGACGGCAGCAGTCATCTCGCTCGAGACCACGGTGCTCTCGGCCCTGCCACTGGGCTTCAACAACCTGATGCACGGGTATTTTCGCACGCTGTGCGTGGGCTATGGCCTGTATGCTGTGGGCAACACGATTCTGCTGATCTTGCTGTACTTTACCGACTACAGGGGCGCCGTGCTTGCCTCCGGGCTGTTCGCGGGCGTGGCGGGGCTGGCGACCATCGTTTCGCTGTTCTTTCCGCAGCAGTTTTATGGCTTTGGCTTTTTGCTCGGCGCGGCGGTGTTTTTTGTTGTGGCGCTCGTGCGGCTCGATACCTATACCGCCAACTTGCCGTATCGTATTCTGAGCCAGCAGCCCATTGTGGCGACCGACAAAACGGGTCGTTTTACACAGCTGGGTCGCTTGCTCGACCGTGCCGAGCAGCGCTATGAGGAGCTGCGTCAAGAGGGCGAGCCGCATGGTGCGTTTGAGCGCACGGTGGTCCGTGTGTATCGCAATCGTTGGGGAGGTCCTGATGACCGATAGGATGATGTCTCGCCGTCGCCTTTTTGAGGCGGCTGCCGGTGCGCTGTTGCTTTCGGGCTGCTCGGTGCAGGAAGACTCCTCGACCAAAAAGGTCAAAAAGCAGGACAAGATTAAAAAGGCCGAGGCCTCCGACCAGTCCAAGCATCTGCGCGACAAGGACGAGCTCTACGAGGTCTACGACGACTCGGGCATTGTGACCATGTATCTGACGGTCTCACGCGGTAACAGCTCCGAGAACACTGATCATAGCTGGGCCGAGATCAATACGTACTCTGTGTATGACTACGCCGACATGGGCGTGGTGCGCTATCAGGTTATGGGCCTTTTGCAGGCGGGCGACGAAGACGGCCCGGTGGCCGGCGAGGTTGGCTATGGCGAGGAAGCGCCCAATGCTACCGTGCAGGTGCGCGGCCAGACGTCGAGCGGTTATACGCAGAAGAATTACAAGGTAGAGCTCAAAAAGGGCAAGGGTACCTGGCGCCAGCAGCGCGCGATTGCGCTTAACAAGCATATGGGCGAGGGCATGCGCTTTCGTAACAAGATGGCTTACGACCTTATCCGCGGGATTCCCCAGATGATGGGCCTGCGCACGCAGTTTGTGCACTTATGGGTGTGCGACCAGACCGAAAAATCTAACGACACCTTTGAGGACTACGGTCTGTTTACGCAGGTCGAGCAGCTCAACAAGACGGCGCTCAAGGCCCACGGTCTGGATAAGAGCGGGCATCTGTATAAGGTGAACAGCTTCGATTTCCATCGCTTTGAGGACACCATTAAGCTCACCGATGACCCCGACTATAACCAGACGGCGTTTGAGGGCATGCTCGAGATTAAGGGCGACTCGGACCATACCAAGTTGATCGAGATGCTCGATGCGCTCAACGACGATGCTCAAAAGATCGACGATGTGCTCGACACCTACTTCGATACCGAGAACCTGGTCTATTGGATGGCGTTTCAGATCTTGACGGGTAATTGCGATACGCAGAACCGTAACTGCTATCTGTACAGTCCGCTTAACTCCAAGGTTTGGTACATCCTGGATTGGGATAACGACGGCATGCTGCGCAAGCTCGAGTTGAGCCTGACGGGATTCTCGGATTATGCGAGCTGGGAACGCGGCGTGAGCAACTACTGGGGCAACGTGCTGTTTAACCGCGCGTTGCGCAGCAAGTCGTTCCGCAGCGAACTCGATAGCGCCGTCAAGGACTTGCGCTCGTATTTGACCGAAGAGCGTCTGAGCAAGATGGTCGAGCATTATCGCGAGGTCACGGAGCCGCTCGTCTTTGCTGCACCCGACCTGGAGAATCTGCCCGTGACCAAGGACGAATACGAGCAGATCGCCGCGGCCATCCCCTCCGAGATTGAGGAGAACTACAAGAGCTATCGCGAGAGCTATAAGAAGCCCATGCCGTTCTACATTGGTGTGCCGCAGATCGATAACGGTAAGCTGCGCGTTAACTGGGACGCCGCGTACGACTTTGATGCGCGCGACATTCGCTATACCGTCGAGCTGGCGCGCGATTACGCCATTAGCGACGTGGTCTTTAAGGCCGAGGATGTGCTGCTGCCCGAGGTGACGTGCGACGCGCCCGACACCGGCCAGTACTTTGTGCGTGTGCGCGCCACCAACTCCGACGGCTATACGCAAGATGCGTTTGACTACTACGTGACCGATGACGGCAAGCAGTACGGCATGAAGTGCTTCTACGTGCAAGACGGCGGTAAGGTCGTGGAGGACACGTATGAGGAGGGCTAGCGCGCTGCTTGAGCGCCTGGCGGCCCCGCCTGCGCGTGCTACGCAGGAG
>CABUJL010000108.1 GCA_902491915.1 uncultured Collinsella sp. | reverse complement strand
GGCGTCGATATGGTGCACGTTATTGCGAACCAACGCTGACACCACGCGCTCATCGAGCCCACAGTCCACGAGCGCCACGGCGCCACCCTGGCGGATAAGAATCGCATCGGCCTGCCCCACATTGAGCACCGTCACCGAAGGCGACGCGAATTGATCCCAGTAGACGTACGGAATCGCAGCCAAGAGCACCAGGCATGCAAGCCCCGCCGCCATGGGGCGTGCGCGGGGACGTGGCCACCAGACCAAGAGGACCGCCAGCGCGAACGGCACCACGTATACCCAGACCGTATCGGGCGGCACAGTAACGGATGCGCCCGGAACAGCAGCAAAAAGCTGCTCAAAGAACAGCGCACAGCGAGCGACGATCATGGGCACCACGAGCGCCCCGTGGCTCAACAGCGGCACAAGCGAGCAGGGCGCCAGCACAACCGATGAAGCCAGCAGCACGCTTATCACCGGACCGATCACGGCATTTGCGATCGGGGCAATGAGGGAAAACGTCCCAAATGCGGGAATGGTAACGGGAAGAGTCGCCAGCTGCGAGCACAGTGTGACGGACAAAATACTGGCAACCCCCGAGCGCACGCCCAGCTCAACCAAGGCGTAGGTGGCGTAGGGGCAAAAACAAAGGATGGCAAATACGCTGGCGCACGAAAGCTGAAAACCCATCTCAAACAATACCGTCGGACGCAGCATAACAAAGATTGCCATGGTCACAAACAGAGCCGAGAGGCCATGCCGACGACGTCCGGCGCCGTTGGCGACAAGCGTCGCCGCCACCATACAGCACGCGCGCACGGCCGAGGGCGAAGCGCCCGTAAAGACGGCATAGGCAGCAAGGGCCAGCACCAGCAGCCCCCGCTGAAGCCCACGAGAGAAGCGCGTCTTTTGCAGGGCACTCTCAATCACAAACCCCACGATGGCAAGATGGCTGCCCGAGACGGCGATGAGATGCGCCGTTCCCGTCACCGAAAACCAATCGCCCGCCGGCTGGGCGCGCAGCTCGGCCGAACGACCGCAGACGACACCGGCTATGAGTGCACGCGCCGGGTCGGTCGCAGGCGCGATGGACGCAAGCAGACCATTTCGCAGCCGAAGCAGCGGCCCCGGAGAGCCCTCATCGACCGACACAATCCGAACGGCTTTAACCTTGCGTACCTCGCCTCGGAGCACGCGCGAGCGCCCATACGCATCGTTCTCAAAGCGCGAAACGCGGCCGATAACACGCACATGAGACCCGGCACCAAGCTCGCGGTCGCACGACAGACGAACCTCACCCAAGCGCCTGCCGTCCACGCATGTTTCGCAGGTGTAGGAATACGTCCCATCGTTTATGGACGGATCACCCTGCACAACAAACTCGAGACTGCTTGCCGCTCGACCGTCGAGCGCCTTCGTGGCACTTAGCGCACCCACAGCCCACCACGCCGAAACAATCGAGCCCGCCAGAAAACCGATAGCTGCGGCATATAGCCAACGTTTCCACAGGACAAGTCGCTCACAAGATCGAGCCAGCACCATGCACAGCGACGCCGCAACCGAAATAACTACAAGCGGTCCGACCGCCGATGTCTGCTCCCCCAGTATCGCATCGGCGGCCACGTTGAGCACCAAGACACAGCTAACGCACAGGCCGGCACACAAGGCCATCGTCCATGGCATGAGGGGCCGCGGGGGCATCACATGCTCGCGCTTGGGCGTGCTCATACGCAGATACAATCTTTGATTTTGGCAAGCTTTTTCTCACCGATTCCCGATACGCGCATCAGGTCATCGACTGAGGCAAAAGCACCGTTCTTTGTCCGCTCGTCGATAATCGACTGAGCCATAGAAGGCCCAATGCCCGAGAGCGTCTGCAGTTCCGCCGCGCTCGCCGTATTGATGTTGACGAGCCCTGCCACATCATTCGCGCCCGAAGCCAAGACAGCTCCGCCATCGGCTCCACCGTCCGCGGAAACCGTCTGCTGCTCCCCCACCTTTGGTACGTATATTTTTTGTCCGTCTGCGACCTTGGATGCCCGATTAAGCCCTGTCACATCCGCCTCGGCCGTAAGCCCTCCGGCGGCATCGATAGCTTGGGACACCCGTGCTCCATCTTTGAGCCGATACACGCCAGGCCTCACAACGGCGCCATCCACATCGACGTACACCTCCGCAGCAGAGGAACTCTTGGCCGAAGACTCATCATCAGAAGACGCATCCCCGGCCCCGTGCACATCCGAGACGCTCGCCTCATCACTACGCTCAAACGACACGCTACTGGAGTGGCCACCAAAACTTGCCATCGCCAAACCGCTCGCGGCGGCAATGACAACCAGAATCGCCACCACCACCGCTTTATGCCCGAGCAACTTGCCCGCCCAGCGGTCCATCCGTTTAACCCGTTCGTATTGCTCGCGCTGCGCCATAGCAAACACCTCCCAACACCATCGTGTCAGGAAACGAGCGTCGCAGCTTCCGCACGTCCACACTAGTTTTCGCGGTCAAACCAAAAGCTGACCAAAACCTTGCGCGAACATGTCCATTTATTCAGCCACACGTCAGCGAATGAACATCTTGGCATCATTTGCCCAGATAGCAAAAGACCGACGATACAGGCGCATCGTCGGTCTATGCAGGCAATTACTCGTGATCTTGGTAAATCTCACGCGGAGCAAGCTCCGAATGTTTGCGTTTTAAGGTCTTAGGGGCCTTATACGTGTTGCTGGAGAAGTCGATGTACTCGGTCTGCTTAAGCAGGCGCTCGACCATCTCCTCGTGGTCGAACAGCTCCCAGGCCTCGTGCACGGCATCGAGCTTGGCGTGCGTCTCGGGACGGCGCGGCATAAACAACGTGCAGCAGTCGGGCGCTGCCTCAGTAGATATATCGAACGTACCGATCTCCTGAGCGCGCGCAATGATCTCCTGCTTGTCGGACCCGATGAGCGGACGGAACACGGGAATCTTCACAGCCTCGTTGACGGCCATGATGTTCTCGAGCGTCTGGGAGGCAACCTGACCGAGCGACTCGCCGGTCACGATGGCCTTAGCGTCCTCGATATGCGCGATGCGCTCGGCAACCGAATACATGATGCGGCGATACATAATCACGCGCAGGTTGCTGGGGCAGGTGACCGAAATCTCACGCTGGCAATCGCCAAACGGCACCACGTACAGACGGCCGATCTGGACACCCGGTTCAAGCGCACGGATGATGTCCTGCACCAAATACTCGCTCGTATCGGGCGTCTGCGGACGACCGGAGAAATGTACCGGCACGCACACCGCGCCGCGACGCGCGAGCATCCAGGTCGCCACCGGAGAATCGATGCCCGACGACAGAAGCGTCACGACCTTGCCGGCAGAACCCACCGGCAGACCGCCCACGCCACGCTCCGAGCGCGCATACACGTAAACGCTACCCTGGACCACCAGTACGTGCACCATCGCATCGGGGTCGTGCATTTGAACCTTTTTATCGGGGAAGGCCTCGCACAGCACCTCGCCCACCTGACGATTGATATCAATCGAGGTGAGCTCATAGTCGGTATTGGAGCGCTTGGCGTGAACCTTAAACGAATCGAAGGGGCCAAACTCGCGCAGCGCCTTGACGGCGGCGGCGCAGTACTCCTGCGGGTCGCGGTTGGTGTGGTACGCCAGGGATACACGAGCAACGCCGGGGACGGTGCGGATGACACACGCCGCCTCGTCGGCCTGATGCTCGTTAAAGGTCACGAGGATATAACCGGAAATTCGAGACACGGCATTCACGGAAAAGGCGGCCAAAGCCGCCTTAATGTTATCCATGAGGATATGCTCAAAATGTGCGCGGTTCTTGCCCTTCAGTCCAACCTCGTGATAGTGGACCAGGCAGACGCGAGCTGCCATTTAGGCTTCAACAACCTTATGGCCGAGCGCCTTCTCGTAACGGGCCTCGTCGTAGGAAATATCGCCGTCGACGATCTCGTCCATAGCCATCGAGATGGTATCGGCGCCGGAGAGCGCGATGGTGATGTCGTCGACATCCTGAACGGCAAGCACACGGTTATGCTGGCCACGCAGCATACTATTGATGTCGCAGGCACGCTTGGAGGCAAGCGAAGCGAGCAGGAAACGGTTGTGATCGGTCTTCTCCAGAAGATCGTCAATGCAAGGCTTTACAACGGACACGGACCTCAGATCCTTTCATGCATATCGAGAACGCGAACGAGCTCGTCGGTCGCGCGGTCGAGATCGTCATTCACCACGACGTCGTCGTAGCGGTCGGCAAGGGCAAGCTCATGGGCGGCGTTTGCCATACGCAGCTCGATCGTCTCGGGCGTCTCGGTACCGCGACCGACCAGACGCTCGCGGAGCACCTCGAGCGAGGGTGGCTTGATAAAGATCAGCACGGCCTCGGGAAAACGCTCCTTGACCTGCAGGGCACCCTGGACATCGATCTCCAAGATGAGAGACGAACCAGAGGCGAGCTTGGACTGAACCTCGCTCACCAACGTGCCGTAGCAGTTACCGTGGACCTCGGCCCACTCAACAAACTCACCGTTTGCCACGCGGCGGTCGAACTCCTCGCGCGTCAGGAAAAAGTAATTGTCGCCATCGACCTCGCCTTTGCGTGGAGCTCGCGTGGTAGCCGAAACCGTCAGGCCCAGGTTAGAGCGACGCTCGCGCACACGAGTGACGAGCGTGCCCTTGCCCGCGCCTGACGGTCCAGAAATCACAAAGAGCTTTGAATCCTGAGCGCTCACTTATTTGGTCAGCTGCTCGAGGAGCTGCTCGCGCTGACGGACGCCAAGGCCCTGGACGCGACGGGTAGCGGAGATGCCGAGCTCCTCCATGATCTTGGCGGCCTTGGCCTTGCCATAACCGGGGAGAGACTCGATGAGGGTGGAAACCTTCATGCGGGAAGCAATGGGGTCATCGGAGTTGAGCACGGATTCGAGGGACTTCTCACCCTTCTTGATCTGCTCACGGAGCTCTGCGCGAGCGTGACGCGCGGCGGCAGCCTTCTCAAGAGCCTGCTTGCGCTGCTCATCGGTAAGCTGAGGGAGTGCCATTCGTACCTCCAAATAGTCGGGTTATATCTGATTCAATATTTGGCATTTTAGCACGTAAAACGTACAAAATGGCCAATTGCGGCTCCATAGGTTAGACGATACCCGCAAAAAGTGCAATATATCGCGCTAAAAGATGAGCCCCTGACCTGCGATTCCACACAAAGGATGGGAAAGTTTTCGCAGGCACAGGGGCTAATTTGTGCTAATGAGACCCAAAAGTGGTGACTTAAGGGAATCTTTTATGCGACGTTTTCGACCAGCTCGGCAACGATGGCGTCAAACGCGGCAACCGGATCATCGGCGCCGGTAATGGGGCGGCCAACCACGATATGGCTCGCGCCGCGCTCGATAGCCTGGGAAGGCGTGGCCACGCGGGACTGATCGCCCAACGCGGCGCCAACCGGACGCACGCCCGGGGTCACAATCAGCGCATCGGGGCCCAGCAGCTCACGCATGTCATGAGCCTCCATCGGCGAGCACACGATGCCGTCGATACCGTTGGCCTGGGCGAGTTTTGCCAGACGGGCGGCCTCCTCGGCAACGGGCGACTCGACGCCGATCTCGCTCAGCGCATCCTGATTCATGCTCGTAAGCACGGTGATGGCGACGAGCTTGGCTCGGTCCTCGCGCGCCTCCTCGGCACCCTCACGGCAGGCGGCGAGCATAGCACCCGAACCCAGGCCGTGAACCGAAAGCAGGTCGGCACCGGCAAGCGAGGCCGAGCGAGCGGCACCGCGCACCTGATGCGGAATGTCATGGAACTTAAGGTCAAGGAAGACCTTAAAGCCCAGGTACTTAAAGGTCTTGACGATCTCGGGACCCTCGGCGTAATAGAGCGTCATGCCCACCTTAAGCCAGGCGGCATGGCCCGAAAGCTCATGGGCGAGCTCGAGTGCACGCTCACGGTCGCAGTCGAGGGCGAC
>CABUJL010000107.1 GCA_902491915.1 uncultured Collinsella sp. | reverse complement strand
TCGACTGTTTGGTTACTATAGAACGGCTGTTACGGAGAGCTGACCGAGAGGCCGAAGGTGCTCGCCTGCTAAGCGAGTATGCCCCAAAAGGGCATCTGGGGTTCGAATCCCCAGCTCTCCGCCAGTATGAATTGAAAGAAGGGTTCCATTTGGGGCCCTTTTTTAATATCAGCTACGTTAGCTGGGGATTCGAACCCGAGAGGGCACGGGGGTTAAACAAACGCGAAAGCGTTTGTAGCCCGTGGGCGAAAAGCCGCAAGGCTTTGAAGCCGGAGGGCATGCGAAGCATGCCCGGACATCCCCAGCTCTCCGCCAGTACGAATTTGAAGAAGGGTCCCATTTGGGGCCCTTTTTTAGTTTGCAGAACGTTAGCTGGGGATTCGAACCCCAAAAAAGGAGGCGTCCTTTCGGACACCTCCTTTCAGTGAGCATATCGTTTCTCTAGCCCCTATACCTCGGGCGCTTTGGCCACGGTTTCGCTTTCGGCCGTGAGCGGGCGGTTGTCGATGCGGCGGCCTAGGCGGTCAAGCTTCACAAGTAGCCACTCAATGGGATTCGGCCCCGAGCCTTCCTCGTCGGCAACCAAATCCATGACGGCGATCTTGGCGCCGTCCTGCTTGAGCGTGACGCTGCCCACCTTGTCACCCACGTGCACCGTGCCCGAAAGGTCGTCGTAGGTAACCTTCTCGGTCACCTCTCCGGCAAGTGAAAAGACGGTCGCCTGCGCCGTGGGGTCGGCAAGTGTGGCGTCGATGGTCTTATCCGTCCAGTCGGTCTGGCAAATGCGTGCCATGAGCGGGTTGCCGTTGGCGGTTTTTTCCTGCGTGTTGGCGATAGCGACCGTTACCTTGTGGCCGTAGTACCAGTTGGCAAGGGTGGCAGTATCGGTAAAGCGCTGGTCGGTGGTAGTGGAGTTCAAAACGACAGTGTAGACTTCATCGCCATCGCGGTTGTAGGCTCCCGCAAAGCAATAACCGGCATCGTCGGTCGTGCCGGTCTTGCCGCCGATGTTGCCATCCTGACCCAGCAGATAGTTGTGCGTGTCCATGGAATGCGAATGGTCGGAGCCGTCGGCACCGGTGACCTCAATCCAGGAATCCTCGCTCGCCACGACCTCGCGGATTGTGTCGTTCTTCATGGCTTCCTGCGTCATCAGCGCCACGTCGTGTGCAGTCGAGTGCATGTCGCCGGCCCACTCATCAAAGTCCAGGCCATGCGGGTTCTCAAAGACCGTGCCAGTGCAGCCGAGCTTCTTGGCGCGCTCGTTCATGGCCTTAACAAACGTCGCCTCGGCGTCCTTGGTCTTTGGGTCGATCTTCTTGCCCACGTACTCGGCAAGCACGATAGCGGCGTCGTTGCCCGAGGGAATCATTAGGCCGCGCAGGGCCTGCTCCACGGTGAGCTGGTCGCCTTCGAGCAAGCCGGCAGTCGAGTTGCCTACGGTGGCTGCGGCGTTGCTCACCGTCACCTTCTCGTCCATCTTGCAGTTCTCGACAGTCAGGATTGCGGTCATAACCTTGGTGATCGAGGCAATCTTGACCTGTTTGTCGGCATCGCGGGCATAGTAGACGGTGCCGTCTTTGCCCATGACGAGGGCATTGGTCGCATCGATATCGGGTAGGTTCTCTGCCGTGATGCCGCGCGCGTCGGCGGTTTTGCCGCACACGTTGTCGGTCGTGAGCACCTGGGCGCCGGCAACGGTGGGTACGCCAAGAGCAAGGGTGATGGCACAGACAAAGCCGGCGGCCAGCTTGGTGGAGCGCTTTGCAAAAGAGGTGAGGGACTTCACAGATTTCGCTTTCGACGGGACGGTCTCTTCTGGCTCTAGAGTATATCGTTTGGCGGTGATGACGGTCATCGCGTGCGTGCGCGGGCTGCGTCTGCGCCCGAACGGGCATGTCGGTGCTTAAGGTCGACTTAATCGCCCGCGCTTGTTGTGTGTGCCGAGCGTCCCCTCGGGCATAATGGAGCGCGAGAGGAGCACGCATGAACGAGCGCATTTTGGTGGTCGACGATGAGAAGGCCATCGCCGACCTGGTTGGCATCTACCTTACAAAAGAGGGCTTTGATGTTCAGATCGCCTATAGCGGAGCCGATGCGGCCAAGGCGATCTTGGAGCAAGAGTTCGATCTGGCGCTGTTAGATGTCATGCTACCCGATATCGATGGCTTTGAGCTGTTGCGCACGATTCGCGCCAGCCATACCTATCCCGTGATTATGCTGACGGCGCGCGATGCCCAGCAAGACAAGATCGAGGGACTTTCGCTCGGCGCGGACGATTACGTCGTCAAACCGTTTCGCCCACTGGAGCTGATCGCGCGTGTGCGTGCTCAGCTACGCCGTTACACCAGCTACGGCAGCCGTGCGCAGGCGGCCGAGTCGCCGCTTATTCAGCTCGACGGTCTCGAGATCAACCGTGACGCCCGCGCCGTGGCGGTGGACGGCAGGCAGGTGCGCCTGACGCCTATTGAGTATTCCATCTTGCTGTATCTGGCTGAGCATCGTGGCAGCGTGGTGGCAGTCGAGGACCTGTTCCGGGCGGTGTGGAATGAGGACTTTATGCCCGGGTCCAACAACACGGTGATGGTGCACATTCGCCATCTACGCGAAAAGATCGGCGACGATGCTCAAAAGCCGCGCTTTATCAAGAACGTCTGGGGCGTCGGCTACATCATCGAATAAAGCCTTTGCTTGTGAGGAAAACGGATATGACAAATAGCAACGGGCGGGCGTTTGAGGTGCCCGATCGACTTTTTGAGCATGTAAGGTCGGTTGTCGACAATCGCGCGCTCGCGACGGTGCTGCTCTTTTTGCTGAGCCTGCTGCTGATCGGCATTGACAACATCGTCGGCATCCTGGCGGTGCTGCTCATCGGCTTTTTGCTGATCGATCGCTTTGAAATCGTACGTCGTTGCGTGGTGATTGGCGGTGCCGCGTGGGCCATGACGCTGGCGATTGGTGCCATGGCGCTCGGCGGCATCGAGGGGCCGGTGCTGTTCGATGCCGACTTTGTGTTCAACATGCTTGGCTTTGTGCTGGCGCTTGCCGTGTGCGTCCTGTTCTTTTGCGGTCGTGCCCTGTACTACCAGGGTTATGAGCAGGGGGAACGGCACGCCGACCGCGTGCTTGCCGCCCGTATCCAGGATCGCCTGATCGATCACCCCGACGCGTGGGACAACATCGACGGTGACTTTCTTGAGGTCGAGGGCGCACTCAACAGCGTGCGCGATAGCGAGCGTAAGGTCCAGCAGGCTCTGCGCGATGAGTCGCATCGCAAGGACGATCTAGTCACTTACCTTGCCCATGACTTGCGCACGCCGCTTGCCAGTGTGGTGGGATATCTTTCGCTGTTGCAGGAGGCACCCGATCTGCCGGTTGAGCAGCGTGCACGA
Source organism: uncultured Collinsella sp. (assembly GCA_902491915.1). GTDB lineage: Bacteria > Actinomycetota > Coriobacteriia > Coriobacteriales > Coriobacteriaceae > Collinsella. The sequence goes on along the minus strand of CABUJL010000107.1, from coordinate 2,672 downwards.
TTTACGGGTGTGGCGCTCGACAAAGCGCATCGGCTTGATGCGCTCATCGAGGAGTTCTTCGACATCACGCGCTTCGACTTCCACGATATCGTGCTCACGCGCGGCTATGTTGACCTGGGATTGCTACTGGCGCAGGTGGCCGACGAGTTCTATCCCATCCTTAACGAGCAGCACAAGGAAGCCCACGTCGATATCTGCGAGGACCTGACGGTGCTCGTGGACGGCGACAAGATGGCCCGCGTCTTCAACAACATTATGAAAAACGCCGTCGCCTATAGCTACGAAGGCTCGACGATCACGATTGAGGCGAGGCGCATGGATGATGGCGGCGTGCGGGTGCGTTTTATCAACCAGGGCGATCCGATTCCGGCGGCAAAGCTCAAGGTGATCTTTGAGAAGTTTTATCGCTTGGATGCGGCTCGTGCGACCAATCGTGGCGGTGCCGGTCTGGGTCTTGCCATTGCCAAGGAGATTGTCGCGGCGCACGGCGGTGTCGTTGCGTGCGAATCGACGCCCGAGCACACGGTATTCACCATCGAGTTGCCCGCCGCATAGCCAGGCTGCCCTTACAAACACTTGACAATGCGCTCACGTGCGTATGAGCCGAGATTCCTACTATCGATACTGCTGAATTGATATCGATATGGAGGTATGCGGTATGACGGCTGCTGCGGCTATGGAGCCCACGGAGCTTGAAGAACTCATGGAGGCGCAGGCCGAGGCCGCGCACGAGCGCGAAGTTGGGGATGCGACTCGCCCCACGGCAGAGGATCTTGCCGCCTCGCCGACGCGCATCGATGTTGAGGGTCTCGACCTGTTCTATGGCGACCACCATGCGCTCAAGGACGTGAACATCAAAATCCGCGACAAGCAGATCACCTCGTTCATCGGGCCTTCGGGCTGCGGAAAGTCCACGCTGCTGCGCTGCTTTAACCGTATGAACGATGGCATCAAGGATTGCCGCATCGAGGGCAAGATCGCGCTCGACGGCCAGAATATCCTGGGCGATTACGACATCTGCCGCCTACGTCAGCGCGTGGGCATGGTCTTCCAGCGCCCCAACCCGTTTCCCATGAGCATCTACGACAACGTGGCCTATGGTCCGCGCGGCATGGGTGTGCGCGATCGCGCCGTGCTCGATGAGCTGGTCGAGGACTCCCTGCGCCGCGCCGCATTGTGGGACGAGGTCAAGGACAAGCTCAAGGAGTCGGGCCTTGGTCTTTCGGGCGGGCAGCAGCAGCGCCTGTGTATCGCCCGCGCGCTTGCTGTGCAGCCCGACATCTTGCTGATGGATGAGCCCACGAGCGCCCTCGATCCCGTGTCGACGCTGGTGGTCGAGCAGCTGGCCTGCGAGCTCAAGGAGACGTGCACGTTGGTGGTCGTCACGCACAACATGCAGCAGGCCGCGCGTATTTCCGATTCGGTTGCGTTCTTCTTGTTGGGCGAGCTGGTGGAGCACGCGCCCACCGCGCAGCTCTTTAAGAATCCGACCGATCCGCGCACGGCGGATTATTTGACGGGCCGTTTTGGCTGATACTATCGAGTGCAGGCGCCTTTAGGGTTAAGATGCGGTCATACCGGCCGCAAAGGGGTTCAACATGATCTACTACGTCGAGGACGACGACAACATCAGGGATTTGACGGTCTATGCTCTGCGCAAGCAGGGAATCGAGGCCGAGGGCTTTTCGTGCGATGGCGAGTTTAAAGCTGCCGTGGCGCGACGGGTGCCCGATGCCGTGCTACTCGACATCATGCTGCCCGATACCGATGGCCTGGCGATTATGCGTCGCCTGCGCGCCGATCGCCTGACGGCGACGGTGCCCATCATGATGCTTACCGCCAAGGACACCGAGCTCGACAAGGTCATGGCGCTCGACGGCGGTGCTGATGACTATCTGACCAAGCCGTTTTCGCTCATGGAGCTTGCGAGCCGCTGTCGTGCGCTGTTGCGTCGTGGCGGCATGGTCAAGCAGGCGAGCGATGTGCTGAGCGTGGGCGATATCGTGCTTTCGCCTAGCCACCGCGAGGTAACCGTTGCCGGTGAGCCGCTCAAGCTCACCTTGCGCGAGTTCGACCTGCTCGAGTACCTCATGCGCAAGCCCGGCGTGGTCTTTAGCCGTGAGTCGTTGCTGCAGAGCGTATGGGGCTGGGACTTCGACGGCGGTTCGCGCACCGTTGACGTGCACGTGCAGACGCTTCGTCAAAAACTGGGCGAGCATGCCAGCGCTATCGAGACCGTGCGCGGCGTGGGCTACCGCCTAGCCGAGCCTTCGACCGGTGATGGTGCCGAAGGTGACGATGCCGCGGCCATCGCATCGGAGGAGTAACCCGTGGTCTTTGCCCCCCAAGGAAAACACACGTTGTCGCACCGCGTTTTTGCGACGATCTTTGTCTGTGCCATGGCGGTTATCGTGGCGTTTACGGTGCTGGGCGCATTCTTTGTGCAAAACACCTTGGCGGATGCCACGAGTGCCAATCTGGCGCAGGAAACCGAGCTCATTGCCGCCGCCCTCGACGAGCAGCAGGAGCCTATTGCGTTTTTGCGCAGTCTCGATCGCGATGACCTTCGTATCACGTTGATCAACAAAGACGGGTCGGTCGCCTACGATAACGAGGCATCGCCTTCCATGCTGCCCAACCATGGCGATCGCCCCGAGGTCATCGAGGCCTTT
>CABUJL010000106.1 GCA_902491915.1 uncultured Collinsella sp. | reverse complement strand
TGCTCCGTGCTTTTGCCGATGAGATGGGCGATGACGTCGCCTCCGGTAAGAAGTCGGTGACCGACCGTATCAAGAGTGCCCTCGACGACATCCTCGATTAAGGAGCCCGTGTGCTCGCACCTCATATCTCTGTTGTCAACCTCGGATGCCGTGTCAACCGGGTTGAGTCCGACCGTATCACTGCAGATCTTATGCGCTTGGGTTTTGCAATGGTGGAGCCTCAGGATGCAGAACTGATCGTCATTAACACCTGTGCCGTGACGGGGGAGGCCGAGGCCAAGACCCGCAAGGCCGTCCGTCACGCCCTGGCCTATCCGGGCGAGCCTTACGTGGTCGTAACCGGCTGCGTCGTCAACCTGCATCCCGAGGAGCTGCTGGAGCTCTCCGATCGCGTGATCGCCGAACCGTCCAAGATTGACGTCGCCGAGCGCGTCTGCGAGGTGCTGGGTGTCGAATCCGATAGCGTGCCCGCCTGCAGCGATGGTGACGTGGTCGATGCGCTCGGTCGTTCGCGGCTGGGCGTGAAGATCCAGGATGGCTGCAACCACCGCTGCACCTATTGCATCGTGTGGAAGGCCCGCGGTCCCGAGCGTTCCGTACCCGTCGAGTCCGTGCTCGAACAGGTGCGTGAAGCCCAGGAGGCCGGCGTGCCCGAGGTCGTGCTGACCGGCGTGAACCTGGGTGCCTATGACGGCAAGAGCGCGACCGACGAACATGTCGAGATCGATGAGCTGCTCCAGGCCATCATGGAGCGCACCGAGATCGCCCACGTGCGCATCTCCTCGGTGGAGCCCATGGATATTTCCGAGCGCTTGCTCAAGGTGATGGCTCGCTATCCGAAGCGTATCGCGCCGTTTTTGCACCTGCCTGTGCAGTCTGGCTGCACGGCGACGCTGCATCGCATGGGCCGTCCCTATAGCGCCGAGGCGTTCGAGGACACGGTGTGCATGATTCGCGCTAACCTGCCCCAGGCGTCTCTTTCATGCGATGTCATCGTCGGTTTTCCTGGCGAGACGGACGAGGAGTTCGAGGAGTCGCTGGCGCTGTGCCGTCGCGTGGGCTTTTCGCGCATGCACGTGTTTCGCTATAGCAAGCGCCCCGGCACCCTCGCCGCCGACATGCCCGACCAGGTACCGCCCGAGATTATGGCCGAGCGCAGCCGTCGCATGCGCGCCGCCGCACAGGAGCTTGCGATCGCCGATGCCCGCCGCCGCGTGGGCACGGTCGAGCGTGCGGTGCTCGAGTATGGCGACAACCTGACGCTCGGCTCGTTCCATCATGCCCGTCTTGATGATACCTGTGGACTCACAGCCCCGTGCCTGCTCGATGTTGCTATCATCGGAGTCGATGACTCCGGCTTGGTCCACGCACGCAGGGAGGTTCATGGAAGCCTCGAAGATTAGACTTACCGTTCCCGAGGGTATCGACCCCTCGCGCGTTTTGGGCGCCGGCGATGGCGTCCTTCGTGCACTCGAGAACTTGGTGCGCGCCCATGTGGTTGCCCGCGGTGACAGCGTTGCCGTGAGCGGCGATCCGGACGAGGTCGAACTCGTGGCGCGTTTTTTCGAACACGCCTTTCGTGAAGCCGCTTCCGGGCGCACGCTTTCTGCCGATGATGTCTCGCGCTGTCTGGCCGTTCTGCGCGACGGCGAGCATGATGCCTCGTCGCTGCGCGATGACGTGCTGCTATCCTATCGCGGTCGCGTCATCCGCCCCAAGACGCTCGGTCAAAAGCGCTATGTGGATGCCATCCGCTCGCATACCATCACGTTTGGCCTCGGTCCCGCCGGTACCGGTAAAACCTATCTGGCCATGGCGCTTGCCGTCGCCGCGCTCAAGCGCCATGAGGTGGGCCGCCTGATCCTGACGCGCCCGGTTGTCGAGGCAGGGGAGAACCTGGGCTTTTTGCCCGGCACCCTCGAGGAAAAGATCGACCCGTATATGCGTCCGCTCTACGATGCCCTCTTTGACATGATGGATCGCGAACGCACCGATGAGCTTATGGAGCGTGGCGTGATCGAGATCGCTCCGCTCGCCTACATGCGCGGTCGAACGCTGAGTGATGCCTTTGTGGTGCTCGATGAGGCACAAAACACGACGCCCGAGCAGATGAAGATGTTCCTGACGCGTCTGGGTTTTAATTCCAAGTTCGTGATTACCGGCGACCTGAGCCAGCGTGACCTGGTGGGTCGTCGCGGCGGTCTTGCCGACGTTGAGAAGATTTTGGGCCGTGTCGACGATGTGACGTTTTCTCACCTGGAGCGCGCCGACGTGGTGCGCCATGCCCTGGTGGGCCGTATCGTTGAGGCCTATGATGCATACGACGATGCGCGCGAGCAGCGCGCACACGATCGAAAGGAGTCCCGTTGAGTGTATTGATCAGCAACGATGCCGAGCTCGATACGCTGCTCGATGCCCAGGAGGTGGAGCACATCTGCGGAGTTGTGCTTACCGCCGAGGGCGTTGAGCGTGAGGTCGAGATTTCCCTTTCGTATGTCGATGAGGACGAGATGCACGAGCTCAATCTTGAGTGGCGTGGCATCGATCGCACGACCGACGTGCTTTCGTTTGAATGCGACTCGGCCTTTGACGAGGATATTCCCGCCGACGAGACGCTCGAGCTCGGCGATATTATCCTGGCCCCGCAGGTCATTGCCCGCCAGGCCCCCGGTTTTGGTAACAGTCCCGCCGACGAGTGCCGGCTGATGCTTGTTCACGGCATGTTGCACCTGCTGGGCTATGACCACATCGAGGACGACGAGGCCGAGGTCATGGAGGCACGTGAGGATGCCATTCTGCGCGACCTGGCGCTCGAGCGCGGCGAGGACCCCAAGCTGGTCCACGTCGGCCCCATAACCAATCATGCCCACGACTAGGAGCCGTCTATGATTCCCGGATCGAACAAGGACCATCCGTCCTTTTTAAAGTCGTTCTCATACGCTATGGAGGGCTTCGTCACCGCCGTCAAGACCGAGCGCAATATCAAGGTCATGCTCGTGGCGGGCGTGTGCACCGTCATTGCCGGCTGCATCGTGGGGCTCGATATTGCCGAGTGGGCTACGGTCATCATCTGCTGCGGCCTGGTGATTCACGGCGAGCTGTGCAATACCGCCATGGAGGCGATTGTCGACCTGGCGACCCAGGAGCTGCATCCGCTGGCCAAGCGCGCGAAGGATATCGCCGCTGCCTCTGTATACGTTCTTTCCATTACCGCCGCGATCGTGGGCTTGCTTGTCTTTGCCCACGCGCTCGACTTTATTTAGAAAGGGATTCCCATGTCCGACAATATGCAGCCTACCGATGAGGTTTTGGATGACGAGGTCCTGGACGAGGGTGAAGGTGCCGATTCGTTTGACGAGGTCGAGGAGTTCGACCCGTTTGAGGGTATGAGCGACGAGGAACTCGATGCCCTGTGCGACGAGGGCGAGACCCTCGCGGGCTTTGGTGACGTGGAACCCGGTTTCCGCAGCGGCTTTGTGGCCCTGGTCGGTCGCCCTAATGCCGGCAAGTCAACGCTGCTCAACGCCTGTTACGGCAAGAAGGTCGCCATCACCTCTCCGGTGGCCCAGACGACCCGCCGCCGCATGCGTGCCGTGGTCAACCGCCCCGGTTACCAGCTGGTCTTCGTTGACACGCCGGGTATCCACAAGCCCAAGGACGGCTTGGGCTCCGAGCTCAACAAGAGCGCCCTGTTTGAGCTCAATGACGTAGACGTCGTCGCGTTTTTGATCGACGCCACCAAGCCGATTGGCAGGGGGGACGCCTGGGTCGCCGAGCGCGTCAAGAATGCCCGCTCCAAAAAGGTCCTGGTGCTCACGAAGGCCGACGAGGCCGATCCCGCACAGGTCATGGAGCAGCTCAAGGCCGCTCACGAGCTTATGGAATACGACGATGAGATCGTGACGTCGTCGGTCAAGAACTTCAACGTCGATGCGTTTATCGAGACCGTCGCTCACTTCTTGCCCGAGGGCCCGCGCTGGTTCCCCGAGGACATGGGCACCGACGCGTCCGACGAGACCCTCGTGGCCGAGTTTGTGCGTGAGAAGGTTCTGCGTCGCACCCGCGACGAGATCCCTCACTCCGTGGGCGTCATCTGTGACGCGCTCGAGCAGACTAAGAAGGTCCTGCGCGTGCACGCCACGATTTACGTCGAGCGCGAGGGGCAGAAGGGCATCATCATCGGCAAGGGCGGCGAGATGATCAAGCATATCGGCATCGATGCCCGTCGTGACCTTGAGCGTATCTTTGGCACCCAGGTCTTTTTGGAGCTCGACGTGAAGGTCAAGGCCGGCTGGCGCGATGACGAGGCGCAGATCCGCCGCTTTGGCTATAACGCCGAAGATTAAGCCTCGGCGTTCATGGCTGGCTCTCGCACATATCGCACAAAAGTGCTCGTCCTCGACAAGACGAAGCTCAAGGAAACCGACCTGATCTTGACGATGCTCGATGAGCGGGGGCGGCAGGTGCGTGCCGTGGCCAAGGGCGCACGTAAGCCTGGCGGTCGCCTTGCAGCCCGCTGCGAGCTTTTCTGTACCGTCGATATACTGCTCGCGCATGGGCGGTCGCTCGACGTGGTTTCTCAGGCGGAGCTTATGGAGGCGCCGCTCGGTGCTGCTCCTGACTACGAGACGACCTGTGCCGCCAGCGCGATTGCCGAGGTTGCGCGCGTGTGCTCGTTCGAGGATGCCGAGGATCCATTTACCTTTGCCATCACGCAGCGGGCGCTCACGCTTGTCGGCAGCGGGTTCGACTCGGCACATATGGACCTGCTCGTGGCGGCTTTTGTCTTTAAACTGCTGTCGCATGTTGGTTACCGACCCGATTTCTCGGCATGCGTTCTGTGCGGAGACCCTATGCTGTCGTATTTCTCGGCCCAAGCCGGCGGGCTTCTGTGCGGGTCGTGCGCCTCGAGCGTGCCTGGCGCCGAGTTGGTATCGGTCGGCGAGGTCGCATGGCTGCGCGCCCTCATGTCCATGACGTTCGATGAACTCATGGCCGAGCGAATCGATCCGCATACGGCGGCTTTTTTGCTGGGGCTTTCGCATGTTTGGGCCGCCACGCACACCGATCAGCGGCTCCGTGCGATGGAATTCATGTTGGGTCGGTGATGATGCGCAGGTGTGCTCCGCTTGTGGTAACATACCGACCTGTTGGTACCTCGACCTTGGATGCTCGCTCCACCGGCGGCTTCCCAGTCCGAGGCGAATAGAGTCGCCCGCTGGCGACGCGAAACGAAAGGTGAAACAATGACTGTTTCCAAAGAGCGCAAGGCGGAGCTGACCGCCCAGTTCGGTAACTCCCCGGTCGATACCGGTAACCCCAAGGTTCAGGTCGCCATCCTGTCCGAGCGCATCAAGGAGCTGACCGAGCACATGAAGTCCCACCAGAAGGACTTCCACACCCGTCGTGGCCTGCTCATGCTCGTTGGCCGTCGTCGTCGTCTTCTCTCCTACATCAAGAAGAACGACATCGTCGAGTACCGTGAGCTCATCAAGGCTCTGGGCATCCGCGACAACATCCAGTAAGGATTTGTACATGCTAAGAGCGTCCTGCGCAGCGGGGCGCTCTTTTTGTGTAAGGGCGTGAACAATCACGCTCTGAAGCGTGGCGGGGGCAGGGGGCCCGCGTCACATGAGAAGCCCGCAGGCAAGGGGCCTGTGGGGTAAAGGAGAACAATGACACTCGTATCCAAGACCTTTGAGCTGTATGGCAAGACCTACACCTTTGAGTCCGGCGAGCTTGCCAAGCAGGCCACCGGCGCTTGTCTGGTCAAGCAGGGCGACACCACGATGCTCGACACCGTGGTCGTCTCCAAGGAGCGCAAGAATTACGACTTCTTCCCGCTGACCGTCGACTTCAACGAGAAGATGTACGCTGCCGGCCGTATCCCGGGTGGCTACCTCAAGCGTGAGGGCCGTCCCAGCGAGAAGGCCACGCTCACGGCTCGTATGATCGACCGCCCGATCCGCCCTAGCTTCCCGGACGGCTTCCGCAACGAGGTGCACATCGTCGCCACCTCGCTCGTCGCCGACCAGGTCAACCCTTTCGACGTCATCAACGTCATGGGCGCCTCTCTGGCCATGACGCTCG
>CABUJL010000105.1 GCA_902491915.1 uncultured Collinsella sp. | reverse complement strand
TGCAGCGTATGGTTTCCGAGCTTGTAACGGGCGTTCTGCGTACCGATAATCTGGTTATGATCAAGGCTCAGCCTGGCACGGCTTCCGGCATCGCCGCCGCCGTTGATGCGGCAGAGTTGCCCGATGTGCTTGGCTCGCTTGCCGGCAACGATACGATTTTGGTTATTGCCCAGACGGCCGAGGACGGCGAGCGTCTTGAGGCGCTGATCAATAAGCTGAGCAATTCTCGCAAGTAGGCGTGCGGGTCGTGCGCTCGGCACTGTGCGCGTGACATGGTGGCTTGTAAGGGGTATCGACGTTGGTCGGTACCCCCCTTTTTTTGTTTGCCGGTATAAAGACCGTCCACCAGGTCACTTTAAATTAAAAGGCCCCCGAGCACTTTAATAAGCTGCTCGGGGGCCTTGTTGCTAATGGCCGGATGAATTTCTAGCCGACCGTATCGTCAGGCGTGGGCGAGGGGTCGGGAGTGGGCGTAGGCGTGGGCGTAGGTGTGCCGCCATCGCCGCCGGTCGAACCACCAGTGGAGCCGCCCGTCGAGCCACCGGTCGTTCCGGTGCCGCCGGTGGTGTCGCCGCCCGTGGTCTCGGTCGTCGTGGTCGTCGTGGTAGTCGTTGTGGTGGTTTCCTCTTCGTCCTCGTTCTCGTCCTTGTCGTCGTTCTCCGTCTTCTTGGTGTTGTTGGTGCCGTAGAACTTCCAGACGCTGTTGTTCTTGTAGGTGGGCGCCGTTCCGGTCGCAAACTCCTCGCGCTCGGTACCGGTCAGAACGGTGTTCATAAACCGCTTAAAGACAGGCAGGTTGGTGCTGTCGCCCAGCAGGTCCGTGCCGTATTTTTGGATGGGGATCTCACCTGCGGAATAGCCGGTCCACAGGGCGCACGCCAGCTGCGGGGTATAGCCGCAGAACCACAGGTTGGTGGTGTTGTCGGTGGTGCCCGTTTTGCCGGCATAGGGCTGGTTGACGCTCAGGGCGCCAGCAGCACCTGTACCGCTGCCCTGCATGACGCCGGACAGAACATCGGTGACCGCGGCGGCCTCGCCCTCGGTAAGCACCTGTGAGGGATTGTCCGTGTGCTGGTACAGCACCGAACCGGTACGAGAGTCAATCTCGGTGATGGCGATCGGCTGACGATAGTAGCCGCCGTTGGCAAACGTCGCGTAGGCGGCGGCCATCTCGAGCGGCGAGATCGAGCCAGTGCCGAGCGTCATGACGGGAACGTCCTCGATGTTGTCCTTGGCGGGATCGATGCCGAGCTTTTTGACGAGCGAGATGATCTTGCTGTTGCCGACGGCTTCCGCCACCTGGATGTAGCCGGTGTTGGAGGAGTATGCCGTCGCCTGCTTAAGCGTGATGTTGCCATAGCTATGGTTGGCGTAGTTTTGGACCTCGGTCGTGGTGCCCTTGGCCTTGAGCGGCGAGTTGCAGTTGAGGGTGACGTTGGGGTTCATGCCGTTTTGGATGGCAGTTGCCAGCGTAAAGGCCTTGAAGGTGGAGCCGACGGGACGCTTGGCCGTGGCATGGTTTACGTGGTTCTCGTCGGCGTTGTAGTCGTAGCCGCCCACCATGCACTTGATGTAGCCGGTCTTGGGATCGACGACGACCATGCCCATGTCCAGGCCGTCGAGCGAGAGCGTGTCGAGCTGCTCGCGAACGGCATTCTCTGCCACCTGCTGCATCGTGGGGTCGATGGTGGTCTTGACGGTCAGGCCGCCCTTAAAGAGCACGTCGGTCGAGAACTCCTGCTCCAGCAGCTGCTTAACATAGGCGACAAAGTAGGGCTGCGAGTATACATCGACGCCGCTGCCCGAGATTTCGGTCACGTTGAGGGTGATGGGCTCGGCCTGTGCGGCATCGTGCTCCTCCTGCGTAATGTGGCCCAGACGCAACATGTTGTCGAGGACCTTGTTGCGACGGGACAGCGCCAGGTCGGGGTTGACCGTGGGGTCGTACTGCGAGGGCGAGTTGGGAAGGCCGATGAGCAGCGCGGCCTCGCTCAGGGTGAGGTCGGCGGCGCTCTTGGACAGATAGGTCTCGGCTGCGGCCTCGATGCCGTAGGCGCCGTGGCCGTAATAGATGGTGTTGAGGTACATCATGAGGATCTCGTCTTTGGAGTACATGTCCTCCATCTTTACGGCGATGTAGGCCTCGCGCACCTTACGCTCGATGGTCGAGTCGAACTGCTCCTCCTGCAGGATGGTGTTGCGCACCAGCTGCTGGGTGATAGTCGAGGCGCCTTCGTGCCCGCCGCCGAGGGTTGCCACCGCAGCACGCGCGATACCCCACAGGTCGATACCGCCGTGCTCGTAGAAGCGCTCGTCCTCGACGTCAACGGTGCCCTGCAGCACGTAGGGGGAGACCTCGTCCTTGGTGATGGACTTGCGGTTTTGCGTGTAGAAGCTTGCGATCTTGTTGCCGTTGCAGTCGACGATCTCGGTGGGCTCGCTCACCAGATACGCGTTGGCGTCGGTGTAGTCGGGCAGATCGGACAGCCAGCGGTTGACGTTGCCGACCATGCCGATGCCAAATGCCACGCCCGCAATCAGCAGAAAGCCCAAAAACGAGAGCAGGATTATGGGCAGGGCATGCGTCTTTGAACGGCTGCGTCCCTGTCGTTGGCGAGGACCCATATATTGACCTCCAGGTATGTCGTGCCGGACGGTGGATGTGCCGTCGGGGCAGGATGGACATAAGTTATTACACGATAAACCAAACGGGGCGCGCGATGCCTCGTGTATGCTGGAAGACGGCATTTTTCAGAGTGAATGCATACCTTGGTAAGGAGTTTGTCGATGGCGATTCGGACGATGGGGCCGAGCGGACAATACGAGACTGGATTGGATGCTGCTGGTGCGGCGCTGCCCGAGTTGCTGGCGCCGGCGGGCGGGCTCGACCAGATGCTTGCGGCCATCGCCGCGGGTGCCGATGCCATCTATGCGGGGTTGGGCGGCTTTAACGCCCGTGTGAGCGCCCATGGCTTTACGGATAACGAGTTTGCGCGCGGCTGCGCCGTGGCGCATGCCCATGGCGTGCGTGTGTACGTAACGCTCAACGTGTTCGTGTTTGACGATGAGTTGTCCGACGCGGTGGTGTTGGGAGCTCATGCACTGGAGCTGGGCGCCGATGCTCTGATTGTCGCCGATGCCGGGTTGGCCTGCGCGCTGCGCGCGGCGATTCCCGGGGTCGAGATTCACCTGTCTACGCAGGCGGGCGTTCATAGCGAAGGCGCCGTGCGGCTTGCCGCCGATGAGCTGGGGGTCGAGCGCGTGACGACGGCACGCGAGCTGACGGTCGACGAGATTGCGGCGCTATGTGCCACGGGTGTGCCCATCGAGGTATTCTGCCACGGTGCGATTTGCATCGGCTATTCGGGGGCGTGCGAGTTCTCTGCCCTTCGACGTGGCCGCTCTGCGATGCGCGGTGATTGCACGCAGCCGTGCCGTCTATCCTATGACTTGGTGGACGAGGCTGGGCAGAGTGTTGCCGCCGTCGAGGGAGATCGCCTGCTGTGTCCGCGCGACTATCTGGGTATTGCGCATCTGCCCGAGCTTGTAGATGCCGGCGTGGCGTCGCTCAAGATCGAGGGGCGCATGAAGAACCCCGATTACGTATTCAACGTGGTGCGGGTGTGGCGCCGGGCACTCGATATGCTGTGCGACGGCGCGTGGGACCCCGATGCCGTGGAAGAGCTTGAACGCGAGCTGGGCCGGTCGTTCAACCGCGGGTTTACCGACGCGTATCTGCAGGGGCGTTCGGGCGCCGAGCTTATGAGCTTTGAGCGTGCGATCAACCAAGGTGTGCGCGTGGGACGCCTGGTGGCCGTTGGCCACGAGGAAGTGACCGTCGAGCTCGATGCCGCCGTGGCGGCGGGTGACACGCTCGAGATTCGGTTCTATCCGGGTGCCGACGCGCGTCCCGATGTGCCCAAGCGCTGGCCGCAGGTGCCCTGCCCGGTGGATGCCGCAGCGGGGAAGCGCGTCGTCGTGCATTGCAAGCGTAAGGTGGACGCGGGCTGCGAGGTGTACCTGATTCGCAGCGCCGGCGTGTTGGATCAGACGGCGGCGGTGTTGGGGCGCATGCGGGCCGAGGCGGATGCGATTGCGCCCGTTGCGCGTGCCGTTGAGGTGCTGCCCTTTGAGGGCGTTGCGGTGGATGGCGGTGCGTCGACGGAGTTGGTGGAGTGCGCGGTTCCCACTCGCATGGTTTTTGCTTGGCAGCTGATGGATGCCGACCCGCGCGGAGAACTCGATTTGTCCGACGCCGTTGTGGTGCTTGACGAGGTGTGCCGCACGGGTGACGCTGACCGGACCCGCTCACTGATGCAGCGTGCCGGGCGCGTCGTCTGCCGCAACCTGGGACAGGTGGTGATCGCTCGCGAGCTGGGCGTGACGTTTGACGTGGCGGCGCCGGTGTTCTGCGCGAATCGGGCCACGCTTGCCTGGCTGCGCGGACTCGGTGCGGGGCGGGTGTACTTGCCGGCCGAGTTGCTCGGCAATGATGCGGAGCGTATTGCCGAACTGGCTGCTGAACCCGGCGTCTTGGGTCCGGTCGACGCCGACCGTCCCGAGCTTATGGTGTGCGAGCACTGTCTGCTGACCGCCGAGGGCGTCTGCGCTACCGATGCGACGGGACAGGTTCGTTGCCGCGACTGCTTGCGTCGTCGGCAGGTACGCTATCTGGTCGAGCGTGACGGTACACGTCTGCCAGTTGCCATTGACGCATGCGGCAGGACGAGGATTTTCCTGTCGTAGGTGCCGCATCGCGTCAGTTTGTTATCATATGAGAGTTTATGGACTTCCAGCACCGCCGTTTTCGGCGAGGGTGCTATAGCAAAAGGAGGATACCCAATGCTGTCTGTTGACGAGCAAATGCGTATCATCACCTCGGGCGCCGCGCAGATCGTTCCCGAGGCCGACCTTCGCAAGAAGCTTGAGAAGGGCGAGCCCCTCAACATCAAGCTCGGCGTCGACCCCACCAGTCCCGACCTGCACCTGGGCCACGCCGTGCCGCTGCGCAAGATGCGTCAGTTCCAGGACCTGGGCCACAACGTTACCCTCATCATCGGCAACGGCACCGCGCTGATCGGCGACCCCTCGGGCAAGAACTCCACGCGTCCGCAGCTTTCGCAGGAGCAGATCGAGGCCAATGCCGAGACCTACGTGAGCCAGGCCATGAAGATCCTGGATCCCGAGAAGACCACCATCGTGCACAACGGTGACTGGATCCTTTCGATGGACCTGGCCGGCCTGCTGCAGGTATGCTCCAAGTTCACCGTCGCCCGCATCCTTGAGCGCGACGACTTTACTAAGCGCTACCAGTCTCAGACGCCGATCGCCCTGCATGAGTTCCTGTATCCCGTGATGCAGGCTTTCGACTCTGTGCAGATCAAGGCCGACGTGGAGATGGGCGGCACCGATCAGCTCTTCAACCTGCTCGCCGGCCGCGAGCTCATGGAGAAGATGGGTATGGAGCCGCAGATTGCGCTCACCATGCCGCTGCTCGAGGGCACCGACGGCGTGCGCAAGATGTCCAAGTCCTATGGTAACTACATCGGCCTGACCGACGCTCCCAAGGACATGTTCGGCAAGACCATGTCCATCCCCGACGAGATGATCGGCAAGTACTATCGTCTGGCCAGCTCGCTCACCCCTGCCGAGGTCGACAAGATCGACGCCGCCCTGGCCGATGGCTCCGCCGACCCCTACGAGCTCAAGCGTGCTCTGGGCCGCGACCTGTGCGACACCTACCACGGCGTCGGTGCCGGCGACGAGGCTCAGGCCGAGTTCGACCGCGTGTTCAAGGAGGGCCAGCTTGCCGACTTCCCCGAGAAGCACGTTGAGCTGACCGTCAACGACGAGGGCCAGATCTACCTCGCCGGCTTGCTCAAGGACCTGGGTCTTTCGGCGAGCGCCGGCCAGGCTCGTCGCGATATCGACGGCGGCGGCGTCAAAATCAACGGCAAGGCCGTGGCTCCCAAGAGCTATAACATCGATCCCAGCGCCCTCAAGCTGGGCGACACTCTCTCCGTGGGCAAGCGCAAGGGCTTTAAGTTGGTCTAACGAGCGAGTTGACCTCACAAGTGCAACAAGGCCGCAGCCGGGATTCCCGGCCGCGGCCTTTTAGTTACGCGGTTCTACGAACCGCGTAACCACTTGACGCTGCAAACCCGCCAGAGCGGCAATCTGCCTTTCAGCTTCGGCGGCATGACCAGAAGGTCAAT
>CABUJL010000104.1 GCA_902491915.1 uncultured Collinsella sp. | reverse complement strand
ATTAGCGGCTAAAATCGCCCGGCGCTAACATCTTTTCCAGAATAATCAAAAAGACCAAGGAAAGCAGGAGCTCACACATAACATTTTGTTGCCGAAGGTCGAATAGTTGCCCGGTTTGAACGAAATCGTATATGGGCTCCGCAATGATTGCGAAGACAAGCATATTTCGCAGGTACTTCTTTATGTCATGAGTATGCAAAAATCCCTCAACTATCAAAAAGCAAAATAAGGGAAATGCAATTCTGCCAAGAACATGAAGCACATCCGAAGCCTCGCTTAGAATCGCCCACTGCTCGTCTGATATCTGATTGTACGATGCGTGAGTCATGATTCCATTGGTCAGGACGATCCTGCTTACATGATCGAGAACCATCGAAATGGCCGCTATTATCTTTAATGTGCTGCCGCTAATTCCGTATCTGTCTGTTTTCATTTCGTTTTCCTTTCTTTGGGTGGGCCGTCGGGGGTTCAGCCTGCTTCGCAGGCGGCCGCTGCGGCGCTTTCGCGCCTTGCGCGCTGCGCTGGCAAACGCTCACGCGTTTACTTAGCTCCGCGCCCCGACGGGTTCGAACCCGTGCACCGGCAACAAAAAAGACGGCCAACCGAAGTTGACCGTCTCAACAATCTTTGGGTGGGCCGTCAGGGGTTCGAACCCTGGACCTTGGGATTAAAAGTCCCCTGCTCTGCCAGCTGAGCTAACGGCCCGCGGGTGGCATTGTACCACGGTCTGGGACTATTCCCAACTCCATTGGCCGTTCTGGAAAATCACAACTTCACGTCCATCAGGCGTAATGCCCGTAATATCGATGTCGTCCGTGCCGATCATAAAATCGACGTGCGTGCTCGAGACGTTAACGCCATGCTCCAGGAGCTCCTCCTTGGACATGTCATACCCACCCTCGATGCATTCGGGGAAACCGACACCTAGCGCGAGATGGCAGCTAGCGTTCTCGTCATAGAGCGTGTCATAGAACAGAACGCCGCTTTCGCGGATCGGAGTGTTCTTGGAAATGAGCGCGACCTCGCCCAGATGAGCGGCACCTTCATCGGTGTCAATAATGCTCGCAAGCGTTGCCTTGCCCACGCGGGCGTCGTAGTCCACCACGCGGCCGCCCTCGAACTTAATCCAAAAATCTTCGACTTTATTGCCGTGGTGGATGAGCGGCATGGCCGAGTACACGATACCGTCGGCGCGCATGCGATCGGGCGAGGTGAAGACTTCCTCGGTGGGAATGTTGGGGAAGAAGGGGTGTCCATCGGGCGTCTTGCCCTTGCCGCCGGCCCACTCGTGACCCTTCGTCATGCCAATCGTCAGATCGGTTCCATTTGCCGCGGTGTAATGCAAGTAGTCGAAACGATTGTCGTTCAGGAAACGCAGGTTCTTTTCGAATGCGGCGTCATGGAGTTCCCAGTCGCTCTCCGGGTCCTGGCCATCGGCGCGCGCGGTGTGCAGAATCGCATTCCACAGTTTATAGATTGCAACCTCATCGGCGTCTCCTGGGAACACCTCGTGCGCCCAAGCCACGACCGGAGCGCCGGCGATGCACCACGGATTGATGTTGTAATCCAGTCCACGGCGGAAAACTTTGCACTGCGTATTCCTCGCCTTTGATGCCGCGGCCGGCTTGGCTGGATCGATGCCCTTAAGGGCGGCGGGGTCCGCACCCTCGATAAAGATAAAGCAGGCACCGTCCTGGGCCAGGGAATCCAGCTGCAGGCGCTTCCACTCGGGCGTCTGCTCAAAATAGCTTTTCTCGACATGCTCGTACGTAAGCCTCGTCACGGCATCATCGGCCCAGATGACCGTCACGTGGCCGGCGCCGGCAGCATAGGCCTCCGCGACCACCACGCGCGCAAACGGCACGCACTCAACCGGAGACTGAACGACGACTTCCTGGCCGGGCTTAACGTTTACGCCCTTGCGGACAACCAGGCGCGCATAGTTTTTAATCTTGGGCTCCAGGGACTTCATACCCTCCAGGGCCTCTTCGACCGTCAGGGCAGCTCGAATCATGTGCCACTCCATCTATCTATAGAACAGTAAAAAGGCGCGCCGCAAAAACGACGCGCCTTATATCTTAGCGATAAGTATGTATGCAAACGCTACTTCTTCTTGGAGTCCTTCTTGTCCTCCTCGGCAGCTGCGCGCTCGATAAGAGCGTTGAGCTTGTTCTCGGACATGCCCTCGGCCTGCGCGCGGTACATGTTGCGCAAGGGACGAATACGAGCGAAGTCGTAGATAAAGTCACCTAGGATGATGACATAGGACAAAACGATGCCGACCATCTGGACAGGGCTGGACACCATGCCAGCGGGAGCGAAGTACAGCGAGGCCCAAATTGCCACGACGAGCACCATGCCAATGGCGAGCACAATCCACCAGATGCGACGGCGCTTGGTGTAGTCCTCGTCCTGCTTGAGGAGGATATTCGACACCGTATAGATGCGGTCCTCCTTGGCGCGCTGCTTGGCCTTGCGGGCGCGCTTCGCCTCTTTAGAGAGGCCCTCGAGGTTCTCGCCCTTCTCGAGCTCTTTGCGGCGTGCCTTAGACGAAGCCGGCACGACGCGAACGGAGCTCGCTGCTTGGCGGGCGGGCTTAGCAGATGCGGCAGACTTGCGCGCAACCCCGGTAACTTCGTGGGATTGCGTGCGCTTGTTCGTGGCGCTACGGGTACTCACTTATGCGTTCTCCTTCATGCTTGTGAACTGGGAGCCCGTGATGATCTGGAAGGCCTCGCGATAGCGCTCGGACGTGCCATCGATGACCTCGGCGGGCAGGTGCGGGGTCTCCCCCGTCATATCCCAGTTGGCCTTGAGCCAATTGCGGACGAATTGCTTGTCGTAGCTAGGCTGGATCTTGCCCTCCTCGTAGCTGGCAGCAGGCCAGAAACGGCTGGAGTCGGGCGTGAGGCACTCGTCGATCAGCGTGACCTTGCCATCAATAACACCAAACTCGAACTTGGTGTCGGCAATGATGATGCCACGGGTCGCGGCGTACTCGGCGGCAGCCTTGTAGATCTTGAGGGAAAGGTCACGAATCTGCGTGGCGATGTCCTCGCCCACGATCTCGCAGCAACGCTCAAACGAGATGTTCTCGTCGTGGTCACCGATCTCGGCCTTCGTGGACGGCGTGAACAGCGGCTCAGGAAGCTTGGAAGCCTCGGTCAGGCCCTCAGGCAGCTGGATGCCGCAGACGGTGCCGTTCTCGTCGTAGGTCTTCTTGCCCGAACCGGTCAGATAGCCGCGGACGATGCACTCGATAGGAATCGTCTGGGCCTTCTTAACCAGCATGGCGCGGCCAGCGAGGTAGTCACGATACTCAGCAAACTCCTCGGGGAAATCCGCCGGGTCGATGGAAACGAGATGGTTGGGGACGATGTCGGCAAACTTATCGAACCAGAATGCCGAGATGCGATTGAGTACCTCTCCCTTAAACGGAATCTCGTCGGGAAGAATGAAGTCAAACGCAGAAATGCGGTCGGTGGCGACCATCAGCAGGTTTTCACCGGCATCGTAAATATCACGAACCTTGCCACGGGAATCCGGACGACGCTCCATCGTTGTCACGTGAGTCACTCCTTACCTAAATACGACAGAAATGCGGGTTCTTTCCCGCATGTTTTCGCAAACTCGGAGCGGCAGGGACGCGGCCCCTCCTTCACCGAATAGCGAAAAGCTAGTGCTCCATTGTAGTAGATGCCGCGTCTGCCGTGTGCTCGCGGGGCAGATGAATTGTAAAAGTCGTACCCTTTCCAAGCTCCGACTCCACGGATATGTAGCCATGGTGACGCTCGACGATCTGCTTGGTCACGGCGAGGCCAACGCCCAGGCCGCCGGCTTCGCGGGCGCGGCTGGCATCGGCGCGCCAAAATCGTCCGAAGATACGCGACAGATCGTCCTTGGCAATACCGATACCGGTATCAGAAACGGCAATGCTGACGTGCTTGCGGTCACTGAGCACCGACACCACGACCCAACCGCCCTCGGGGGTGTAGCGCATGGCGTTGCTCATGAGGTTGATAACACATTGCGTGATCATGTCGGGATCGGCCTCGACGACATCGTCGTGACCCTGGGTCTCGTCCGCAAAACGCAGGCGCAGATCGCGGTCGACAAACAGGCGCTCCTGGGCATTGACGATGGAACGCACGAAAGGAACCATGTCCACCGGCTCAAGGTTGAGCGGAGCCGCGCTGTTTTCCATGCGCGACAGGTCGAGCATCTGCTGCACCAGACGAGCCAAGCGACGCGTCTCGGAAGCAACGGTCTCCAAATGCTCATCGTCGGTGGGATACACGCCATCCTGCATGGCCTCGACCGTTGCGAGCATGGCCATAAGCGGCGTGCGAAGCTCGTGTGCAACGTCTGAGGTCAGGCGCTTCTCGTGTTTCATATCCTTCTCGAGAGAAGTGGCCATCTCATCGAAGGTCTCACCCAGCTGATCGATCTCGTCATCACCGCGCAGTCCCGTGCGAGCCGACAGGTCGCCGTCACGGATTTGCTTTGCGGTACTGGTGATGCGATGAATCGGCTTGGTGAGCATGCGCGACACGAGCGATCCGATAATGACCGAAATGCAGATTGCAACAACCGCGGCGAGGGCCATGGCGTTAAAGGTCTTCTCCCTAAACGCAGAGTCCGCCTTGGTGAGCAGAGCGTCGGAGCCGATGGCCCACAGCTTTACCTGTCCGACATGCTCGCCGGAAGACGTTACAATCTCGACGTTAGCAACGCTATCGGAGTCGGTTGGAGCAGACGAGACCGGGCTATGCGATGCCCTCTTGCCGCTCGTGTCGTCGGTCGTAGCCTGGTTTTCGCGTACATCGGCGGTGGCGCTTGCCGAGGGCCAGGAATCGTCATAAACGATCACGCCCTTTTTATTGACGACCTGCATACCCAGATCGTCGGAAACCAAACTCGACGTTGCGACCGTGCGCAGTTCTCCCGCGGTCCAAGAGCCGTTTTCCTCATATGAGGTTGCCAACTTCTCGGCAGCGGAATTTGCGATTTCGACGATATTGGAGCGTGTGTAATCCGAAAAGACCGTGCCCCACACAACAGAGACAACGCCCACCAGCACCAATACCGTCATGAGCGATGTCAGGGCAAAGGCCAGGGCCATGCGCGAGGGATAGCTCATCGTCGGCCGTGAATCGGAACGAGGCGTGTTCCAACTAGCCTTGGAACCCGCCTCGTTCTCCTGCTTATGCTTTTGCCCGATTTCAAAGCGCGCAGGTGTCATATGTGATTTCCTTTATTTCTCGTCCGACTTATCGGTCTTGGCCGGAGCCTCGAAGCGATAGCCGACACCATGGACGGTGTAGAGCCACTTGGGCTTCTTGGGATCATCGCCCAGCTTGGCGCGAAGATTCTTCACGTGGCTATCGATGGTGCGCTCATAGCCCTCAAAGTCATACCCGAGCACTTTCTCGACCAGCTCCATGCGGTTATACACACGGCCGGGATGGCGGGCAAGCGTGGTGAGCAGCTTAAACTCGGAAGCCGTCAGATCAACTTCCTTGCCCTCGACCAAGATCTTGTGGCCCGAGATATCGATGACCAGATCGCCGAAGTCGAGCACCTCGACGGCGGGCTCGTCGGCCTGATGGGCACGGCGGAACAGAGCACGAACGCGGGCGACGAGCTCGCGCGGCGAGAACGGCTTAATCAGATAGTCATCGGCGCCGAGCTCAAGACCGATAATACGGTCCTCGATCTCGCCCTTGGCCGTCAGCATAATGATGGGGACATCCGAGGTGTCGCGAATGGTGCGGCAAACGCGCTCGCCGGGAATCTTAGGGAGCATGAGGTCGAGCACGACCAGGTCGAACTGATGCTTCTCGAACTCCTCGATAGCGGACTGGCCGTCGCCCACGCCCACAACCCAATAGCCCTCGCGCTCGAGATAGGCAGCGACAGCGTCACGGATTGCCTTCTCATCCTCGACCAGCAGAATCTTTTTTGCATCTGAAGCCATAACACGGCCCCCCTGTCTCAATTAGCTAAGAACAAGCTCATTTTAACGCACCTGAGCCCACCGGGTATCGCATGGGTGCGATAGCTCGGCGGGCGGTACTCATAGTCACAACGCGCTTATTCCCCTGTCGACGCCTTTTTAACCCCTCGGAGACTAAAGAGAGAACAAGCGAGCGGTAACCGTCTCGGGAATCCCCTGACTGTTACGCACCGTTGCGTACGTTAAGAACGAGTTCGATTTACCCGCC
>CABUJL010000103.1 GCA_902491915.1 uncultured Collinsella sp. | reverse complement strand
GCAACGATGTCCTCGGAGACGCCCTCCATCTTGGCGACGCCCACGACGTGCTCGGCAGCCCACTCGAGCTGACCCTCCTCCTGCTTCAGGAAGCGAGAACCGGGAACGCCGCACTGGGGGCACTTGAAGTCCTCGGGCAGCTGGTCGCCGTCGAACTCTTCCACATAACCGCAAACGGGGCAAACAAACTTCATGATTCGATCCTTTCGATCGATGGCGATTGTGCGCTCGTCCGGTCCCGTAAGGGCCCTCTCCGGACGTGCGTCTTGACGAGTTCTATTATCCATAAATGCAACCAAATGTGAAGCCTATTAGGAATGATTTTTAATAAAACAATTTCGAGATATGAAGATGTTGATTGATTAACGATTGGGAGGCCGTCTGCGATCTTTGCTGAGTACAATCGGGCGAGCAAATGTTGACCTATCAACAAATGAAGGAGTTTCCTTTATGCATCTAGCCCGTCGTGCCTGGTGCCGAACATATCAGACGGTTTTTCGCATTGCATTGCCGATCCTGCCCTATACCGAGCCGCGCATTTTAGAGCATGCCGAGGATGTGCCCGCGGTGCTTCAAAAGCGCTCGATCCAGAAGGTCCTTATCGTGACGGATCTCGGCATTGCCCGTCTGGGGCTCACGGCACCGCTCGAGGCGGCGCTCGCATCCAGGGGGATTGGCGTTACGGTCTATGCCGAAACGCGTACAAACCCCACGGTTTCAAACGTGGAGGAAGCGGCGTCCCTGTATCGAGAGAGTGCCTGCCGGGCCATTATCGGCTTTGGCGGAGGATCAGCCATGGACTGCGCCAAGGGCGTAGGCGCACGCATTGCGCAGCCAAACAAGCCCATCAACAAGATGCGCGGCCTGCTGCGGATTCATCGTCGCCTGCCGCTGCTCATCGCCGTTCCCACTACGGCAGGCACGGGAAGCGAGGTCACGCTCGCGGCGGTTATCACCGATGACGAGACGCACTACAAGTACCCCATTAACGACTTTGTGCTTATCCCGCGCTTTGCGGTGCACGACCCCGAGTTTACGCGCGGTCTGCCCGCCTCCATTACGGGGCAGACGGGTATGGACGCCCTGACGCATGCCGTCGAGGCCTTTATCGGGCGAAGCACCACGCCCTATACGCGTAAGATGGCGCGACAGGCGGTGCAGCTCATCCACGACAATTTGCTCGAGGCCTATGAGCATGGCGACGACATGCGTGCGCGTCGCAATATGCTTTCGGCGGCGTATAAGGCGGGCGTTGCGTTTACCCGCTCCTATGTTGGATACGTTCACGCCATCGCACACAGCTTGGGTGGGCGTTACGGGATTCCGCACGGCTTGGCCAACGCTATCATCCTGCCGCACATGCTTCGCGCTTATGGTGACGCCGCCGCCCCCAAGCTTGCCGATCTTGCTCGCATGGCGGGCATTGCGCCGGCTACCGCGCAGGACAGTCTTGCGGCCGAGGCCTTTATCGATTGGGTCGACCGCATGAACGAGGCCCTGGGAATCCCCAAATATGTCTTGGGCATTCGCCGCTCTGACATTCCCGAGATGGCGGTGCATGCCGATGCCGAGGCCAATCCGCTATACCCCGTTCCGCTTCTAATGGACCGCTTGGAGCTCGAGCATATGTACGAGGTCGTTGCAGGTGGTATGTTTGAGGACGAGAATTAGGAGGGTCCATGAACACCGAGGAAATTGCGCGCATCGTCGGCGATCAGCGCGCCTACTTTAAGACGCACGCCACGTTTGATGTCGATGCTCGACGTCGCGCGCTCGTGAGTTTACGCGATGCGGTGCGGGCCCACGAGGCCGATATCGCTCATGCGCTCAAGACCGATTTGGGAAAGTCGCATGACGAGGCCTATATGTGCGAGATTGGCACATCGCTTTCCGAGATTCGACATCAGATCGCTCACGTGGTTCGATGGAGTCGTCCGCGCCTGCGTCCGTGCGACCTCGCTAACGCCGTGAGCGTGTGCAAAACGCAAACCGTGCCCTATGGCGTCACGCTCATCATGGCGCCCTGGAACTATCCGTTTTTGCTGACGCTCGAGCCGCTCGCTGGCGCCCTTGCCGCGGGCAATACCGTGGTCATCAAGCCGAGCGCCTATGCTCCGGCATCGAGCGCGGTGCTCAGGCAAATCTGTGAAGAGGCATTTGATCCGCGCCTGGTGACGGTTGTCGAGGGCGGGCGCGCCGAGAACGAAGCGCTGCTCGATGAGCACTGGGACAAGATCTTCTTTACCGGTAGCGTTCCGGTCGGCAAACTCGTTATGGAGCGCGCAAGTAAAAACCTTACGCCTGTGACGCTTGAGCTGGGCGGAAAGAGTCCCTGCATCGTGGATGCGACGGCAAACTTGAAGGTTGCGGCACGGCGTATCGCCTTTGGTAAATGGCTCAACGTGGGGCAGACCTGCGTGGCGCCCGACTACCTGCTGGTCGATACGCGCGTGCACGACGAGCTGCTGGGCCTCATCAAGGAGGAGGTCCGCCGTATGTTTGGCGAGTATCCGCTCGATAACGAGGGCTACGGTCATATTGTCAACGCCAAGCATTTTGCGCGCGTGCGCGGGCTGATCGATCCCGATAAGGTCGTGCTTGGAGGTACCGCGCGCGAGGCCTCGCTCAAGATCGAGCCGACGATTTTGGACGGCGTGTCCCCCGATGACGCCGTGATGCAGGAGGAGATCTTCGGCCCCATTTTGCCAGTGCTGACGTTTGAGAGCCTTGACGAGGCCGAAGCGTTTATTACGGATCGTCCGACGCCGCTGGCCCTGTATATCTTTAGCCAGGACCGTTCGGTTCAGCAACGCTTTGTGCGCTACGTGCCCTTTGGCGGCGGCTGCGTCAACGACACCATCATGCACTTGGCTACGAGCCATATGGGCTTTGGCGGCATGGGAGCGAGCGGTATGGGGCAGTACCATGGACGCGAGAGCTTCGATACGTTTAGCCACAAGAAGAGCATCGTGAATAAGGCAACGTGGCTGGACGTGCCATTCCGCTACGCTCCTTACGCAAGCTGGAAGCACAAGTTCGTGCGCATGTTTGTGCATTAGAATCAGATGGCGTAGCGACAAACGGTCGAAAAGGCGCGGGTGGGGCGAATTTGTGTCCGCACGGACCCGTAGACTTCTCAATAAGGTTAAACACCGGTTTATCCGGCCGTTAGGGGAGCTGCTATGTACGAGCCTTCACGTGTTCTTCTGTCGTTTCATATCGCAGGATTTCAATATGCCGATGGCACCTTGGTCCTGGGCGATCTTAAAGCGGGCGATAAACTGACACTGTGCGCCGAGCGCGATAATCCCCATGACCCCGAGGCAGTTGCGATTTACTATGGCAAGACCAAACTTGGCTACGTTCCAGGAAACGAGGTCGGCCCACTGTCCTTGATGATGTATTACGGCCACGAGGACGTATTTGAGGCCCGTGTGCAACAGGTTGCCCCCGAGCGCAGCCCGTGGCATCAGGTGCGCGTTGGGCTCTATGTGGTGGATGCTCGCTAGTCGGTAAGGGAAGCTGCCATGTTTGACGACGATGACCTGTTTGATCTGGCAGATGATCCGTTTGAGTGGGATGTGCTACTCGATGACGATGAGCTGGAACAGGACCGTAAGATGCGGCAGGGCAAGAACGCCCAGAGTGATGCGTCGAAAAAGAAAGACAAACGCCGCCGCGGACTGTTCGGCGGGCTCTTTGGATAACCGCCACATCGCTGCGTCTGTATACTTAGCACGAGTTGAACACGTTGCGAAATGAGGACAGAGACGATGATGTGGTTTACCGCCGACCTGCACCTGGGCGATACGAATATCTTGCACGATATGGATCGGCCGTTTGATTCGGTCGAGGAGATGAACCGCAAGGTCATCGATGCCGTCAATGAGTGCGTGGCGGCGGACGACCGTCTCTATATCTTGGGAGACTTTACCTATCGTTTGCCCCTGGCGGAGGCGGTGCGTCTGCGCGAGCGTATCGAATGTCAGAACGTGACGCTCATCCGTGGTAACCATGACGGCGACTGGGAAGATCCCGACGTACCGCAGATTTGGGAAGACGTGCGCGATTACCTGGAGATTGCTCCCGGCTATGCCAAGGGCCATCGCCTGGTGTTGAGCCATTACCCCATGCTCAGCTGGAACGGCAAGGCGCGTGGCGCCGTCATGCTGCACGGGCATATCCACAGCAGGGGAGACCGCACCAACGTGCGCAACCGCGATCGCGAGCGCCCTATCTTTCGCTACGATGTCGGTCTCGATGCCAACGATTACAAGCCCGTAAGCCGTGATCAGATTCTTAGCTTCTTTGGGTTATAGGGCGCCAGAGCCACCACAAAGGGGACAGGCACCTTTGTGGTGGTTCTGGCGCCGTTGCCATTATGGCGGCGGCGCCTTTTTTGTCCGCGCGGCGCGGTAGAGTGTAGCCGGTTGATATTTGCGTCCATCGAGGAGCTGCTATGAACGAGATCAAGTGCCCGCATTGCGGCGAAGTTTTTAAGGTCGATGCATCCGGCTATGCGGATATCGTCAAGCAGGTGCGCGATGCCGAGTTCTCGCGCGACCTGGATGAGCGTGTGAAGGCAGTCCAGCGTGAGGGTGAGCAGGCGCTGGAGCTTGAGCGCTCGCGTTCGACGGCTGCCTTGCAACAGGCAGAGTCTCAGCGCAATGCCCAGCTTGTCGAGCAGAAGAACACTGCGGATCAGAAACTGGCGCAAGAGGTTGCCAAGCGCGATGCTGAGCTTGCCGAGCTGCGCGCTAAGCTCGAGGGCGCTGCCGCAGAGCGCGAGAGTGCAAGCCAGCGCGCGGCGGTTGAGGCACGAGCCAATGCTCAAAAAGAGAATGCCGAACTCCAGCGTGAGATTGATAGCCTGCGTGCGCAGCTTGGGCGCAAAGATGACGAAGCAAAGCTTGCCGAGTCGGCGGCGCGCAACGCTGCTCAAAACGATTTAGCTGCACGCGATGCTCAGATTGCCGAGCTGCAGGCCAGGCTTGCCGCGGCGGACAAGGCCCAGGAGATGGCGCTTGCCGCTGCCGCGGCAGAGTCGCAGCGTGAGCTCGATGCCGCTCGCAGCGAGGCCGAGCGCGCGCTTGCTGACTATCGCGCGAAGGTGCAAGAGAAGTTTTCCGCCGCAAAGGCTCAGTCCGAGCAAGAGGCCGAGGGCCTGCGTGCCCAGCTGCGCGAGCAGGAACTGATGGCAAAAATGAACCTGTCAGAGGCGGTCGCCGCGGCGGAACGAGAGCGCGATGAGGCACGTGCCAAGCTAACGAGCGAGCTGGCGGTGCGCGATTCTCGCGAGGAGCAAGCCAAGGCGGCACACGAGCTCGAGCTTGCGCAGGCCAAGCGCGCGAGCGATGACCTGATTCGCTACAAGGATGAAGAGATTGAGCGCCTTAAGGACATGAAGGTCCGCCTGTCCACCAAGATGGTGGGCGAGTCGCTCGAGCAGCACTGCGAGACCGAGTTTAACCGTCTGCGCATGACGGCATTTCCTAACGCGTACTTCGAGAAAGATAACGATGCGTCCGAGGGTACCAAGGGCGACTTTATCTTCCGCGAGTGCGACGCGAGCGGCAACGAGGTCATTTCGATTATGTTCGAGATGAAAAACGAGAACGATGAGACCGCGACCAAGCATAAAAACGAGGACTTCTTTAAGAAACTCGATCACGATCGTCGCCAGAAAGGCTGTGAGTACGCGGTGCTCTGCACCCTGCTGGAACCCGAGAGCGAGCTCTATAACGCAGGGATAGTCGACGTGAGCTATCGCTACGAGAAGATGTACGTGATCCGCCCGCAGTTCTTCATTCCCATGATTACACTTCTTCGTAACGCTGCCATGGGTTCGCTGCGCTATAAGCAGGAGCTGGCGGAGTACAAACAGCAGAACATCGACGTCACGAACTTCGAAGACAAGATGGAGAAGTTCAAGAATGATTTCGGCCGCAACTACGAGATTGCGAGCCGCAAGTTCCAAACGGCAATCGATGAGATCGACAAGACGATTAGCCATCTGCAGAAAACCAAGGAGGCGTTGCTGTCCTCCGAGAACAATCTGCGCCTAGCCAACAAGAAGGCCGACGATCTTACCATTCGCAAGCTCACGTGGGGCAACAAGACCATGAAGGCGGCGTTTGACGAGGCGCGCGGGGCTGCGGCGGAGGCAAACGATGAGCCCGCCGAGGCGGATTCATATGAGGTCGAGGATGCCGAGTAAGGCATAGCATATAGTGCAAAAGTGGGGCCGCTGGCGATGTTGCCAGCGGCCCCGTTTCGTTCCAGTATGGATCGCGTCGAAAATGTTGGTGTAAGGGTGACGCCCTAGCGCCCGTTTAACGAAG
>CABUJL010000102.1 GCA_902491915.1 uncultured Collinsella sp. | reverse complement strand
GCAGATCTTTGTCGCGCGCTTGAATGACCAACTTTGCCGTCGTCTTGTAATCCATGTGCCTCACGTCTCCCCGCTAAAGTGTTTGCTGGGCAAACGCAATGCCAGCGTCAAACCCTCGTGTGCTCTTCTTAAATCATGCATTGTAGCAGTCAAAGTGCGTTAAGATACTTCCCCAGTATTGGGCGCCCAAGGTTGGGCTGGGTCCTACGAGGCCTGCAGCCGACCGGTCGCATGGAAAAAGGAGAAACATGGCTACGTTCTTTCCCGGTGAGTCCCACACGTTTTCGGAGTATCTGCTGGTCCCTGGTTACTCGTCCTCGCAGTGCATCCCCAACAACGTCTCTCTCAAGACTCCGCTGACCCGCTTTAAGCGCGGTGAGAAGCCGGCAATCACCCTGAACATCCCCATGGTTTCCGCCATCATGCAGTCCGTCTCGGGCGTCGACATGGGTGTCGCGCTCGCTACCGAGGGTGGCCTGTCCTTCATTTACGGTTCCCAGAGCGCCGAGTCCGAGGCCGCTATGGTCAAGGCCGTCAAGGATCACAAGGCCGGCTTCGTTCAGTCCGATTCTACGCTGACCCCCGACATGACCATGGAGCAGGTCATCGAGCTCAAGGAGAAGACCGGTCACTCCACCATGCCGGTTACCGACGATGGCACTCCCAAGGGTAAGCTCCTGGGCATCGTCACCAGCCGTGACTATCGCCCCAGCCGCGATGACCACCAGACGAAGGTCTCCGAGTTCATGACCCCGCGTGAGCAGCTCATCGTGGGCGACAAGAACATCAGCCTCAAGGTTGCCAACGACGTCATCTGGGACAACAAGCTCAACGCCCTGCCCATCGTCGACGACAACGATCACCTGATGGGCATCGTTTTCCGTAAGGACTACGATAGCCACAAGACCAACCCCAACGAGCTGCTCGATAACGACAAGCGCTACATGGTCGGCGCCGGCATCAACACCCGCGACTATGCCGAGCGCGTGCCGCTGCTCATCGAGGCCGGTGCCGACGTCCTGTGCATCGACTCTTCCGAGGGCTTCAGCGAGTGGCAGAAGCGCACCATCGAGTGGATCCGCGCCAACTACGGCGAGGATGTCAAGGTCGGTGCTGGTAACGTCGTCGACGCCGAGGGCTTCCGCTTCCTGGCCGACTGCGGTGCCGATTTCATCAAGGTCGGTATCGGCGGCGGTTCCATCTGCATTACCCGCGAGACCAAGGGCATCGGCCGTGGCCAGGCCACCGCGCTGATCGACGTCTGCCGCGCTCGCGACGAGTACTACGAGGAGACCGGCGTCTACGTGCCCGTGTGCTCCGACGGTGGCATCGTCTACGACTACCACATGACGCTCGCTCTTGCTATGGGTGCCGACTTTATGATGCTGGGCCGTTACTTCGCCCGCTTTGACGAGAGCCCGACCGAGCGCGTCAACGTCAACGGCCAGTACATGAAGGAGTACTGGGGCGAGGGTTCCGCGCGTGCCCGCAACTGGCAGCGCTACGACCTGGGCGGCGCCGCGAAGCTCAGCTTCGTCGAGGGCGTCGACTCCTACGTCCCGTACGCCGGCTCCCTCAAGGACGGCGTGGGCGGCACGCTTTACAAGGTCAAGTCCACGATGTGCAACTGCGGTGCCCTCTCGATTCCCGAGCTCCAGGAAAAGGCACGCCTGACCCTGGTGAGCTCCACCTCAATCGTCGAAGGCGGCGCCCACGACGTTGTAGTCAAGGATTCGCAGCAGTCCGTATCTTATCGATAAGGTAAGAGCCTCACATAAAGGTTGAGTATCAACCACGTTATTTAGATAAAGCGAGATGCCCGCAAGTCGCAGGCATCTCGCTTGTCGTATTTGCTATCATCAGTCAAGTTAACCTTAGGGTCGGGCGGCTTGGCTTTGTTCGCTACAAGTTCCGCACGCAAAGAAGAGCACTTAATGTGCTCTTCGTCTTGCGCAGGACTGTCCGCAGTAGCGAACAAAGCCAAGCCGCCCGACCCCAGCTAAGATTAAAGGAGCTGATATGTGCGATTGCACAGATCATAAGGACGAGATCCCTGCCTACGACGCGCAGGCCATTGAGTCCAGGTGGATGAAGGCCTGGGAGGACTCCAACCTCTTTGCCGTCGACACCGACGACAGCAAGCCCAAGAAGTATGTGCTCGAGATGTTCCCGTATCCGTCGGGCGACCTGCACATGGGCCACGCGCGCAACTACACCATCGGCGATGCCATGGCCCGTCAGGCCCGCATGCGCGGCTACGACGTGCTGCACCCCATCGGATTTGACGCCTTTGGCCTGCCTGCCGAGAATGCCGCCATCAAGCACAACACGCAGGCTGCCGCCTGGACGTATAAGAACATGGACCAGGCGCTCGCCACGATGAAGCGCATGGGCTTCTCCTACGATCTGGATCGCATGGTCAAGACCTGCAGCCCCGACTACTACCGCTGGGGTCAGTGGATCTTTGAGAAGCTGTGGGAAAAGGGCCTGGTCTACCGCAAGAAGAACCCGGTCAACTGGTGCCCCACCTGCAAGACCGTTCTGGCCAACGAGCAGGTCACCGAGGGCAAGTGCTGGCGCTGCGGCACCGAGCCCGAGAAGCGCGACCTTGAGCAGTGGTACTTCAAGATCACCGAGTACTCCCAGGAGCTGCTTGACGATCTGGAGAAGCTCCCCGGCTGGCCTGAGCGCGTCAAGCAGATGCAGGCCAACTGGATTGGCCGCTCCGAGGGCGCCGAGGTCGACTTTACCCTGTGTGACCAGGATGGCGAGCCCATCGAGGGCGACGAGGGCAAGATCACCGTCTTTACCACGCGTGCCGATACCCTGTTTGGCGTCTCCTTCTTTGTCCTGGCTCCCGAGTACGCTCGTCTGCACGAGCTCGTCGAGGGCACGGAGTACGAGGAGGCCGTGACCAAGATCGTCGAGGACTCCAAGCATATCTCCGCCGTCGAGCGTGCCCAGGGCACCCTCGAGAAGCACGGTGCCTTTACCGGCCGCTACGTGGTGAACCCCGTCAACGGCGAGAAGGTTCCCGTGTGGGTTGCCGATTATGTCGTTGCCGACTACGGCACCGGCGCCGTCATGGCCGTTCCCTGCGGCGACCAGCGCGACTTTGAGTTTGCCCGCAAGTACGACCTGCCGATCGTTCCGATCATCCTGGACGATGACGACCGCGCTGCCGTCGAGGCCAGTGGCGAGACCATCGATACCTTCCATGCCGAGAACGTCGACTGGGATTGCGCCCACGCTGCCGAGGGCACGCTCGTCCAGTCCGGTAAGTACACTGGCATGCGCGGCGGTAAACACTCCGAGGGCGAGGCTGCCATCGTGGCTGACCTTGAGGCCATGGGCTGCGGCCGTCGCAAGGTCGAGTTCCGCCTGCGCGACTGGCTCATCAGCCGCCAGCGCTATTGGGGCAACCCCATCCCGGCCATCCACTGCGAGCACTGCGGCATTGTGCCCGTGCCCGAGGATCAGCTGCCGGTGACGCTGCCCGAGAACCTGGACCTGGGCGCCGGCGAAACCCTCGCCGAGTGCAAGGACTTCTACGAGACCACCTGCCCGGTCTGCGGTCGCCCGGCCAAGCGCGAGACCGATACCATGGACACCTTCACCTGCTCCAGCTGGTATTACCTGCGCTATACCGACCCGCACAACACCGAGCTGCCCTTCTCCCACGAGGCGGCCGACCGTTGGATGCCCGTCGATAATTACATCGGCGGCATCGAGCACGCCATTCTGCACCTGCTCTACAGTCGCTTCTTTACCAAGGCGCTGCGCGACCTGGGCCTGCTGAGCGTTGACGAGCCCTTTACCAACCTGCTGTGCCAGGGCATGGTTAAGGACGAGAACGGCGACACCATGTCCAAGTCCAAGGGCAACGTCGTGCCCCCGAGCTCGGTTATCGAGCCCTACGGCGCCGACACCATGCGTCTGGCGATCCTGTTTATCGCCCCGCCCGAGAAGGACTTCGATTGGGATCCCAAGGCCGTCGAGGGCGCCAACCGCTTTATCAAGCGCGCCTGGCGTATCGTGTGGCAGCTCGTCCAGTCGGGTGACGCCAGCGTGGCTTTCGACAAGTCCGTGCTCGACGAGGTCGCGATGAAGCTGTACCGCGAGCGTCACCGCACCATCGCCAAGTGCACCGAGGACTTCGATCGCGGCCAGTTCAACACCGCGATCTCTGCCGTCATGGAGCTCGTCAACGCGGCGAGCGCTTATCTCAACGCCACCGAGGGTGCTGACCGCGACAAGGCCCTGTGCTACGGCGTGGCCAAGGACATCGTGAGCGTTCTGGCGCCCATCTGCCCGTTCTGGGCCGACGAGCTGTGGCACGAGGCACTCGGCTGCGAGGGCAACGCCTACACCGCCGCCTGGCCCGAGTTTGACCTGGCCGAGTCCATCGAGGACACGGTGCAGATCGTCGTCCAGGTACTCGGCAAGGTCCGTGGCCGCATTGACGTGGCCCGCGATGCCTCCAACGAGGAAATGCAGGCTGCCGCCGAGGCTGCCGTTGCCAAGTGGACCGAGGGCAAGACGGTCGTCAAGGCCATCTGCGTGCCCGGCAAGCTGGTCAACCTGGTGGTTAAGTAAACCTCGCGCACATAGTTGACGCACAAAAGACGAGGGACGATCCGGCCGGGTCGTCCCTCGTCTTGTGTTATATGCCCTGTTTGACTTGTGCCGAGCGTCACCCTCTACGGAATATGTACCAAGTCCCTAAAGTAGACGTTGCCGCTTTGCTCCTCAAACATCCAGATGTTGAGGTAGATGTCGTTGAGGTCGTTGTTCACGTCAAAGTCCGGATCGTCGAAGGTGCCTACAAAGGTGAGCATCGCGGTCGCTTCTTCGCCTGCGGCGACGGGCTGGCGCATGTGCACGTCGCGGATGACACCGTTGACGTAGGCATAAGCATCAACATCGCCAAACATCATGTCGACATCGGTGTTGTTTGTCACCGCAAAGACCAACACGGCGTCGCCGTAGCCATCCGTGTCCTTGCCCACGCAGGTAACATGGACGTTTTCGTCTGCCTCTAGATCGATGGGGAACTGTTCTTGAGGGTCGGGACTTAAACCCTGGGGGTCGACTATATCTTCGTCTATTTTGTCGAAACGCTCCGTGGGCGCCGTTTTCTCGATGACTTTGGTGCTGCCGAGGTCCGGCTCGCATGGTCCGGTTTTACCATCGATGTTGTTGCAGCCCGCCAGAGCGAACGAGCAGGCAATGACGACGAGCGCGGTCGCGCAGAGGGTGCCCAGGCGTTCCATGGATCCTCCTTGCCGTAGAGATACTGGAAGGTTGTGCGGTCAATGCGTGTGGCAGGCTTTCTCGCTAAAGAATGCCTCTCGGCTCTAGTCTGGCCGATGTGCGCCCTGGGATAGAATGCCCATAGGGCCCGATTCGGTCGGCGCGCTGGGACGCATGGCCCGTTTTGGGGCTTTTGGGGAGCACCACACAGGAGTCCTCGCCTAATTGTCCTATTCTTGTGGAGAAGCTGTGGGCGCGCTGACCTGCGAATTTCTCTGACGCTTGCACGTTTTCGCAGGTATTGGTATAGTTTGCTTGCAAATGAAGTAGTAATTGAAAGAAGTGGGGTTTCGGCCCCGCTTCTTTTTTGTATGGATGGAGGTGCCGCAATGGTCAAGACCAAGACCGAGCAGGCGATCATCGACGCGCTCGAGGCCGTCGCTCCCCAGCACGATGTCGATATTGTCGACGTTGAGCTCGTGGGCGCCACCAAGGCCCCCTGCGTGCGTGTGCGTATCGAGGGTGCCGAGGGTCAGAGCCTGTCGCTCAACGACGTCACGGCCAATACCAAGTGGGTCGGCGACGTGATCGAGGAGCTCGACCCCATTTCTTCGAGCTACACGCTCGAGGTGTCGAGCCCGGGTATGGCGCGCCCGCTACGCCGTCCGCGCGACTTTGCCCGCTTTGTGGGCGAGGACTGTGAGCTCACCTCCACCGCCACCGAGGGCCGTCGCAAGTACTCCGGCAAGATTGCCGCCGCGACCGAGACGAATGTGACCCTCGAGCTCGAGGATGGCGAGTCCGTCACCCTCGATTTCTGTGATGTTAAAAAGTGCAAGTTGAAGCCCACCTACGACTTCAAGCCCGCGAAGGAAGGAAACTAACATGGCAGCATCCGACATGATGTCCGCCCTGATGGAGCTTTGCCAGGATAAGCACATCGACCAGCTCTACCTGATCGACCGCCTGGAGCAGTCGCTCGCCAAGAGCTACGCTGAGATCTTGCATCTTGACTGGGGCGCCAAGGTGACCATCGACCGCACCACCGGTAAGATTTATGTTTACCGCTTGGAGCCGATCGACGATTCCATGGACGAGGAGGGCAA
>CABUJL010000101.1 GCA_902491915.1 uncultured Collinsella sp. | reverse complement strand
TAGTAGCGGGCGGGGCGCAGGCCGTTGCGGTCGAGGGCAGCGCCCAGCGTGCGACCGTCGGTAAAGGCGATGGCGGCCGGACCGTCCCACGGCTCCATGAGCATGGACTGGTAAGCGTCATAGGCGCGGCGCTCCTCACTCAGGCTGTCGTTGTGATCCCACGGCTCGGGCAGCAACATGGACGCGGCACGCGTGAGCGGGCGACCGTTCATGACCAGGAACTCAAGCACGTTGTCTAGAATCGCGGAGTCGGAACCCTCACGGTTGATGATGGGCATCACGCGCTCAAGATCGTGCTGCAGCACGGGGCTGTACAGGTTGGGCTCGCGGGCGCGAATCCAGTTGACGTTGCCCTTGAGGGTGTTGATCTCGCCGTTGTGGATGATAAAGCGGTTGGGGTGCGCGCGCTCCCAGCTGGGCGTGGTGTTGGTGGAGTAGCGCGAGTGGACGAGCGCCACGGCCGTCTTGACGGCGGCGTCGTTGAGATCGATGAAGAAGCGGCGCATCTGCGTGGCGACCAGCATACCCTTGTACACGATGGTGCGCGAGCTCATGGAGCACACGTAGAAGATCTTGTCGCGCAGGGCAAACTCGACGTCGGCCTTTTTCTCGATGGTGCGGCGGCACACGTATAGGCGGCGCTCAAAGGCATCACCGGCGGGTGTGTCGTCCGGACGGCCCAGGAAGGCCTGCAGGATGGTAGGCATGCAGGCGCGGGCCGTCTCGCCCAGGTCGTGCGGGTCGACCGGCACCTCACGCCAAAAGAGCAGCGGAACGCCGGCTTCGGCGCAGCCCTCCTCAAACACGCGACGGGCATCCTCTACGCCCTTGCCGTCCTGCGGGAAGAACAGCATGGCCACGCCATAGTCGCCCTCTGCCGGCAGAATCTGGCCGCACTTTTGGGCCTCTTTACGGAAAAAGTGATGCGGGACCTGAAACAGGATGCCGGCGCCGTCGCCGGTGTTCTTCTCGAGTCCTGTGCCGCCGCGGTGCTCCAAGTTGACCAGAATGGACAGTGCGTCGTCCAGGATCTGGTGACGGCGCTCACCGTTGATATCAGCAAGCGCGCCGATGCCACATGCATCGTGGTCGAATTCGGGGCGATAAAGGCCCTGCTGCTGAGCGGAATCTGCCTGCATCGCGATCCTCCCCTAGATATTAGACAGTCAGTTGAATAGGCATACTAGAAGCATCACCGGCCCGTTGTGTTTCCCGCCCGTTTCGAAACAATCGCGTAACGCACGCCCTACGAGTGGACACCGCCGACCTCAAGGGCGACAACAAGGGCCCCAAGTTCGGCCCGTATGCTCACCGCTTCAAACATCTCAATCTGTAACAGGAAGACCAAATTTCGACGACTAAGTGTTACAGATTGAGACGTTTTTGAGAGACGGCTCCGAATGTCTCAATCTGTAACACGGAGGGTCGGTTTTGGCGGCCAGCTGTTACAGATCGAGATATTCCATAGGACCATTTCTTCCTGTCTTGATCTGTAACACCTAGACCCAATTTCCATCCCTAGTTGTTACAGATCAAGACATTTCGGCAACCCCCTTTTCACCATCTTATTCAAATACAACTATTTTGTTAGTCTCGGTTAACTTTTTGCCCTAAAACGGGTATCCTTTGCGGAGTCAAACAAACGGCACGCGCGTCGTGCCACATTAAGGAGGCCTCTATGGCAAACCAGACAGACCGGCAAACGATGAAACTCGTCCTTATCCGCCACGGAGAGTCGGAGTGGAACAAACTCAACCTGTTCACCGGCTGGACCGATGTCGAGCTCACCGACACGGGCCGCGAAGAGGCAGCGGCAGGCGGCCGCGCCCTCAAAGAAGCGGGCTTCGACTTTGACGTCTGCTACACTTCGCGCCTCAAGCGCGCGATCCACACCCTCAACATCGTGCTCGGCCAGATGGATCGCGAGTGGCTGCCCGTCATCAAATCTTGGAAGCTCAACGAGCGCCACTACGGAGCGTTGCAGGGTCTCAACAAGGCCGATGCCGCAGCGGAGCACGGCGACGAGCAGGTGCTCATCTGGCGCCGCTCCTTCGATGTCTGCCCGCCGGCGCTCGAGCCGGGCGACAGTCGCGATCCCCACACCCAGGAGCAATACCGTGATGTCGCGCCCGATCAGCTGCCCTATACCGAGTGCCTCAAGGACACGATAGCCCGCGCCTGGCCTTATTTCGAAGACGAGATTCGCCCCCAGATGCTCGCCGGCAAGCGCGTCCTCATCGCCGCACACGGCAACTCCCTGCGCTCACTCGTCATGAAGCTCGAGCACCTCACGCCCGAGGAGATCCTCAAGGTCAACATCCCCACCGGCGTGCCGCTCGTTTACGCCTTCGACACCGATTTCAACGTCCTCGACAAGCGCTACATCGGCGATCCGGCGACCATCGCCGCCAAGATCGACGCCGTGGCCAATCAGGGCAAAGCGCACAAGTAGCCTCAACCCAAACC
Source organism: uncultured Collinsella sp. (assembly GCA_902491915.1). Lineage (GTDB taxonomy): Bacteria > Actinomycetota > Coriobacteriia > Coriobacteriales > Coriobacteriaceae > Collinsella. The sequence goes on along the minus strand of CABUJL010000101.1, from coordinate 3,941 downwards.
CAGGGCGCGGCGCCGCGCAACCCAAGTGCAGTGCCGCGCCACCCCAACGTAGGAATCAGCCATGCTCAACCATCTCAAACAACACTTTGGCTCCCGACGCACCGGTGGTCACGGAGGCCTAGACATTGCGCGGCATATCGGCCCCGGGCTGCTCGTGACCGTCGGCTTTATCGATCCGGGCAACTGGGCCTCAAATATGGCCGCGGGCTCGCAATTTGGCTACGCGCTGCTGTGGGTGGTCACGCTGTCCACGATTATGCTCATCGTGTTGCAGCACAACGCTGCACACCTGGGTATCGCAACAGGCGCCTGTCTTGCCGAAGCCACGACGCGCTACCTCCCCCGTTTCGTTGGACGCACGGTGCTCACCAGTGCCTACCTCGCGACCATCGCCACCGCTATGGCCGAGGTCCTGGGCGGCGCGATCGCGCTCCAGATGCTCTTTGGACTGCCCGTGCGCGCCGGCTGCGTCATCGTGGCCGCGGCATCGATGGCAATGCTCATGACGAACTCCTACAAGCGTGCCGAGCGCTGGATCATCGCCTTCGTAGGCGTGGTAGGACTCTCGTTTTTGGCTGAGCTTACGCTGGTCAAGGTCGACTGGCCGCAGGCCGCCGCAAGCTGGATCACACCCAGTATGCCCACCGGCTCGGCCGCGATTATCGTAAGTGTCCTAGGCGCGGTCGTTATGCCTCACAACCTCTTCCTGCACTCCGAGGTCATCCAATCCATGCACTTCGAAGGCCAAGGCGAGCAGATTATCGAGGAACGTCTGCGCTACGAGCTCTTCGACACGCTCTTTTCGATGGGCGTGGGCTGGGCGATCAACTCGGCCATGGTCATCCTGGCCGCAACGACCTTCTTTGCGCATGGCATTGTCGTAGACGACCTCGCCGTCGCAGCGGACATGCTCTCCCCCATTCTGGGCCCGGCAAGCTCGACCATCTTTGCGGTGGCACTGCTGTTTGCGGGCATATCGAGTAGTGTGACGGCAGGCATGACGGCAGGCACCATCACCGCGGGCATGTTCGACGAGGAATACGACATCCACGACCGACATTCCTCGATCGGGGTGGCGGCCTGTTTCGCCGGCGCAGTGGCGGCGTGTCTGGTCGTCCCAAATCCTTTTGAAGGTCTCATCTGGAGTCAGGCACTGCTGTCGCTTCAGCTGCCGATTACGGTCTTTGTGCTCATACGGCTCACCAGTTCACGCCGCGTCATGGGCAAATACGCCAACTCGCGCCCGCTCAACGCGCTGCTCGTAGGGATCGGCGTCATCGTGACGATTCTCGAAATCGTGCTGCTAACGGGGATGTAATTGGGATGGCGTGGCTGTCCAGATATAACGTCTCAATCTGTAACACGTGAGACCGTTTTAAACCGTCAGATAAATCAAAAGGGTCCCGGCCGAGAATTCGACCGGGACCCTTGGATAGAGCTATGTTCGGCTTTCGCCGTGTGCCTGCGAGTTACTCCTCGACGAGCTCAAACTGATCGGGACCGACGCCGCAGACCGGGCACACGTAATCCTCGGGCAGCTCGGGCGTGTCGACCTCAACCTCGTAGCCGCAAACGGTGCACACAAACTTATACGTCTTCTTCTCCTCAGCCATGATGTTCTCCTCTCGAACGTGACTGCTGGTGTACTTGCTTATTAGTATATATTCTCAATAATATAATGCAAGTATTTTTAGAACATTTCTAGCCTTGATACGACGAGGCTTTGGGCGGCGTCTTGCCCTTCAAGACCTTGTGATAGTAGTCATAGGTCAGCGGGGTCTCGCCGCTCAAGCGCTCGGCATCCTCCACCTCGCCGATAAAGAGCAGGTGCGTGCCCACGTCCACGGTATCAATCAAACGGCAGCTAAACAAGGCCGCCGCGTGCTCGGGCACATAGGGCATGCCCAGCGCGGTCTCGTGGGTCTCGTACTTGGCAAACTTGTCGTAATCGCTGCTGGTTCGGAAGCCAAAATTGCCGATATAGAGCATGTCGGCGGTCTGGTCAATCACGGTCAGCGCAAAGGCCTTAGCTGATGCGATTACGCCGGACGTGACATTTTCCTTGTTCACGGCAACCGAGATGCGCGGCGGGGCGGATGTCACCTGCACCGCTGTGTTGATAACGCAGCCGGCACGCAGCCCGTCGGCCGCGGCACTCACCACATACAGGCCGCTCGGCATCGTAAAGAACGCAGTTTTGTCCATAACGATCACTCCCCTAACCCAGGATTGAACCTCATGGATGTATGTACCCACAAAAAAAGGCGGCACCCATAACGGACGCCGCCTTTGAGACATATGTGTCAGAACAGTAAGAAAGATGAGACGCCCGCAGTTGCGGTGAAATAGGGACTGAATAGTCCCTCAATCAGGCAAAACAGTCCGTATTCCACCGCAACTTATGAAGGGTGGTCAGCGATTGCGCTCTTTGAGGGCGCGGTCGATCTCGCGTTGGACATCACGCTTGGCCATGTCCTCGCGCTTGTCGTAGAGCTTCTTGCCGCGACCCAGACCCAGCAGCAGCTTTACGCGGCCGTCGGTATTAAAGTAGAGCTCCAACGGAACCAGCGCATAACCACGGTTGCGAAGTTTGCCGTCAAGAAAGTCGATCTCCTTGCGGTGCAGCAGCAGACGACGCCGACGGTCGGGATCGCGATTCCACACGCCACCATGGCTATAGGGGTGGATATGCAGGCCGACGAGCCAGCACTCCCCGCCGCGGATCAGCGCGAAGGTATCGGTGATCTGGCAGGCGCGCTCGCGAATCGACTTGACCTCGGTGCCGCTCAGTTCAATGCCACACTCAAATGTCTCATCGATAAAGTACTCGTGATGCGCCGAGCGATTCTTGGAAATGAGCTTGCGCTCGCGCTTACTGGGCATCGCCGGCCTCCTTGGCGCCATCGGCGTTTGAGCCCGCAGCCTCGCGCTTTGCCTTGCGCTCGGCATTGAGTTCGGCATCGCTCTCGCGCACCAGTTTAATAATCGCCGCGCAGGCCTCCTCGCCCACCAAGTCGCGAGCACGCACCGTCAGGCGCGTCGCCTCCTGCTTGTCGCCGTCGCTTGCGGCATCGGTCGCGCACATAATCAGGCAGATGGCAATCTCGGCCGAAGGCGAGGTCGGAACGCCTTGCAGGGCCAGTTCACCCATCACGTGCTCGTCGCTCTCATCGGCGGCATCCGGATAGGCGGTATGGATCTTGTTGAGCAGACGTGTCGTGTGCGCATCGTTGGGCGCCAGACGCAACGCCAGACGCGCACAACCCACGGCGGCCGAGACATTCTCGGTCTCGGGCTCCAAGAAGTACTGCCCCAGGTTGGCATAGGCGCGGGCGGCGCACTTGCCATCGCTCGCACGCTCCAGCACCGAGAACGAGAGCGATGCCCATTCTTGCTTGTCCTCGAGTGCGCGGAACAGCTCGGCCAAGTCCAAGCGATAGTTGCAGTTCATGGGGTCCCAACGCACAGCCTGCATCAGGGCATTACGAGCGCTCACATAATCCTGCTGGCGAATGTAGGCAAACGCCATGTCAGAGTACAGGCGGTCAAACGGCACCTCGACCTGCACGAGCTCGCGCGGATCCTTCTCCACGCGGCGATAGGCCAAGCGCTCAAACTTGCTATCGAAGCTAAAGTATTGGCGCTTCTCCTCCGTCTTGCACTCGGCGTCGATATACTCCTCGGCGAGCTCCACCAGGCGCTCCAACAGCGGCGTCGCCGTAGCCAGGTCGCCCTGCGCCAGATAGTTCTCGGCATACGTGATGTCTTGCAAGCTGATGGGCAGATCCATGGCTACTCCTCGATCTGAGCGAAACACGGCAGACGCCGTATATACGGTCGATACACAAAACCCGGGTCTCTTGCGAGGCCCGGGCATTCATTTGTGGGTAGCCCGTACCAGATTCGAACTGGTGATCTCCGCCTTGAGAGGGCGGCGTCCT
>CABUJL010000100.1 GCA_902491915.1 uncultured Collinsella sp. | reverse complement strand
CCTGCTCGTGTAGATCCATGGACATGCCCCCTATTCGCTCGAGCCGGAATCGGTCGTCTCGGACGTGTCGGAACTGTCATCCGAGCTCTCGTCCTTCGTCTTGGTAGCAGCATCGCGCGACGTTCCCTGCGGCGTGCTGTTGGCCGTGCTCACGTCCTCGTCCGAGGCCGACTGCTCGTCGGTCAGCGAGGTAATGACCAGCACTTCCTCGTTGTTCTCGGCCGTGGTCTGAGCGCGCACCACGATGGTGTAATACACATCGTTGGCCGACTTCTCCACCGAGGAAACAGTGCCGAGCGGCAGGCCCTTGGGGAACACGCCGCCAATGCCAGAGGTCACGATGATGTCGCCAACTTTGACGTCGGAGTCAACACTCACGTACTCAAGGCGCAAGGAACCATCGGGCTGGCCCTGCAGCATACCCTGGGCGCGCGTATCCTGCACCATGGCGGACACGCCCGAGTTCTCGTCGCCAATCAGGCGCACGGTAGAGGTCTTGGCCGATACCTCGATGATCTGGCCGATAACACCGGCAGAACTCGTCACGGGCATGTTGATGGTAAGGCCGTCGGCAGAGCCTTTGTCGATGGTAACGGTCGAGGTCCAGGCATCGCCCGACGCACCGACAATACGAGCGGCGGTCGACTTAAGGTTGTAGGTCGATTGCAGCCCGACCAGGCCCTCCAGGCGCTCGGCAGTCTTTTGAGCCTCGGAAAGCTCGGCGACCTTAGAGGTCAGCACCTCGTTTTGTTTCTTGAGGTCATCGAGCGACTCCTGCGAAGCCGTGAGGTTGGAAAACACGTTGCCGATCGCGTTGAAGGGAGCCGCCACAGCCGAGCCCAAAAAGCGTACCGGCGAGGTAATCGTCGTCACGCCCGAGCGCACGGCATGAATCGGCCCGGCCTCGCCCTCACGGATATAAAACGTGAGCAGCAACACCGAAATCAGGCTGAAAACAATCAACGGGCGCATACCCGTTGATTGTCGCTTGGTATTCAGATTTGAAGAGAAACCCGAAGATCGTGCCAAATGGAATCCACCTTTTGGAAATTAAGCATTGGTTTGGACGAAGCCACCGTCAAAGGCGTTGGCCTCGAGCACGCGGGCGCAGCCGTTTACGACATTATCGAGCGCCGTGGGGCTGACGTTGACCGAAACGCCGGTCTCGTCGCGCAGGCGCACGTCGAGGCCACGCAGCAGCGCGCCGCCGCCGGTCAGCAGAATGCCGTAGTACATAAGGTCCGAGGCAAGATCGGGCGGCGTGGCGTCCAGAGCGTCCTTAACGGCCTTGGCCATCTCGTCGAGCGGCTTGTTAAGCGCGCGACGAATCTCCTCGCTCTCGATACGCACGGTCTTGGGCAGGCCCGTGATAACGTCGCGGCCGTTGACCTCGACGTCGAGCTCATCCTTGAGCGGCACGGCGGAGCCGACCTTGATCTTGATGTCCTCGGCCGTGCGCTCGCCAATAGCCAGGTTGTAGGCATCGCGAACATGGGTGAGGATAGCCTGGTCGAACTCGTCGCCGGCAATGCGGATGGACTGCGACACGACAATACCGCCCATAGCGATAACGGCGACCTCGGTGGTGCCGCCGCCGATATCGATGACCATGGAGCCCGTGGGCTCCTCGACGGGTAGGTCGGCGCCGATGGCAGCCGCCATGGGCTCCTCGATCAGGTAGGCCTGGCGAGCGCCGGCCTGGATCGTAGCCTCAAAGACGGCGCGCTTCTCGACCGACGTGACGCCGGAGGGAACGCAGACGACGACGCGCGGACGCGGAGTCCACGGATAGCGCTTCTCGGAAGCCTTGTCGATAAAGTAGCGAAGCATGGCCTCGGTGACATCGAAGTCGGCGATGACGCCGTCCTTAAGGGGACGAACGGCCACGATGTTGCCGGGCGTACGGCCGAGCATGCGCTTGGCCTCGATGCCGACTGCCAGGATGCGCTCGTCGTTCTTGTCGATAGCGACAACGGAGGGCTCGCGGATGACGATGCCCTTGCCGCGCACGGAGACGAGCGTATTGGCGGTGCCGAGGTCGATGGCGAGATCGCCCGCATAGCTACCGAAGAACATATCCATCAAAGAAAACAACGCAACTCCTGATGTGTTGGATGATTGCTGGAAAACTACTAGCCCATCATACTAGCGCAAGCCCGGCACCTCACTTGCGGTGAAGCGCCGGGCAGAACCAAATCTCATAAGGTCACTACTGGTTGTCAGCGGCCGAGAAATCGATGTCGAAGGAGGAAACGGCCCAACCGATATGGTTGTCGGAGCGAACGAATTTAACGGTGTACTCCTGCTCGCCGCCCTTGGACAGCGAAGCCTTCACCTTGGCGGTGGTCTCGGTCATGGACTGATCCATACCCTCGATGGAGACGGTGGCGCCCTGCGGGATCGAGGAGATGATCATCGCCTTGGCGTCCTCGGACAGGCTCGAGGCCAGGCAGGACTCGGCCTTGGCGGTATCGCCGTCGCCGGCAGCCTGGAACAGGTCGGTGATGACGGACTCCTGCGAGGGGTAGCCCATGCCGCGCGTATAAGCATAGCCAAGACCGCCGGCAGCGATCACGATGAGCAGAAGCAGTACCAGGAAGATCTTGAGACCCGTGTGGCGGTGGCGACGACGAACCTTGGCCTGCTTGCGGTCCTGCTGGACCATCTCGGACTCGGACAGCGTAAAGAAGCCGGTGTCAGAGGGGTCGGGCATAAACTGACCGGTCGCGCCCGTGGGATCGAGCGGGTCGACAGCGGGAGCGTCCATCGCGGGAGCCGGGGCCGTGGACAGGGCCGTCTGGGCCGAAAGCGCGGCGAGCGAGTCGTGCACGCGGGCAAGCTCGTCGGCCTGCTCGGGCGTGAGCTGATAGATACCGTCAGCGGTAGCGGCGTTAAAGGCATCGAGCGCATCGGAGGGACGGCCGGCGGCGGATAGCGCTTGGCCCATGCCGGCGTTGAGGGCGCGCGTATCGTCGCGCGGGCCGGCAAAGTCGATAGCCGTGCGGTAGGTCTCAACGGCGTCCGCGGGGCGGCCGAGCTTGATAAAGCAGCGGCCCAGATCGCCGAGGGCAGCGGCAGGAGCCGGGTTGGCGCCGTCGATGGCGGCCTGACGGAAGGCAGTACCGGCGTTGGCGTAGTCGCCCGACTGGAACAGCGCGTTGCCCAGACCCAGGTAGGCCTTAAAAGGCGTGGCGTAGGAAGCATCCTGGGTAGCTGCAGAGAACGCCTGGGCGGCCGTGGTGTAGTCGCCCACCGCGGCGAGTGCCTTGCCGCGGTTGGTGAGCAGGGCGCCGCGCTTGCCATAGGCGCCGTCGTTGAGCGCGGCGGCGTAGGCCTCGGCGGCCTCGGCGTACATGCCCAGATGCATCAGGGCGTTGCCGCGCAGGTGGTCGGCCTCACCCATGATCTCGTTGGGAGTCTTTGCCGCGCCAAGCATCTGGGCGGCAGCGGAAAAATCACCCGCGCGATAAGCGGCGCGGCCCTGTTGGATCAGCTTGCTATTCAAGGAAGTCCCCTTTACTCGTGAACGATCTCGACATGAACGATCTCGTCGCCGGCGCGCAGCTGCGAGATGACGTCGAGGCCCTCGACCGTGGTGCCAAAGACGGTATAGCCGGAGTCGAGGTTGTGCTGGGCACCCAGGCAGAAGTAGAACTGCGAGCCCGCGGAATCGGGATCCATGGAGCGGGCCATGGCAAGCGCGCCGTCAACATGGCTGTTGCGCGGATTGGTGGCAAACTCGCCCTTGATGCAGTAGCCGGGGCCGCCGGTACCGGGCATGCCGTCGGGACCCTCAAGGCCGGCAGCGACGTCGGCGCCGGACATATCGCGGGTATTGGGATCGCCGCCCTGGATCACAAAGCCGGGCACATAGCGATGGAACTTAAGACCGTCATAAAAGCCCATAGTGGAAAGCTCGCAGAAGTTCGCCACATGGATGGGGGCGCCCTCACCGTCAAACTTGACCTTGATGGTACCCTTCGACGTCTCGATCACCGCGCACTCGTCACCGACGAGCTGGTACTCGGGCGTATAGAGCTCTTTCTTAAAACCAAACATGTGGTTCCTTCCTCGTGCGTTTAAAGCATATTTGTACGAATTGTAGCAATAAGCACGGGCTTCCATCAATTGCGCACGCAGGTTATGCCGCCGGAGGGCAACAAATTACGAACGTTGCTGCGGCCTCCATGCACTCACGTTGGCGTCGTACTGGTTAAGCGCGCTGTTGCCGCCTTGTGCGATGGGCGCCAGGATCTCGCTCTGACGAGCGCTTAGCGACTCGCCGTCGGGAATGGACAGCGAGATATCCCAGCTCTGGCAGATCACGTCGACACGCTCGTACATCCACTGGGCAAGCTGCTTTAGATGATCGATGTCCTCCGCATAGACCGTGTCGTCCTGAACCTTGAGGTTGTTGAGCTCATCCTGGGTCTTTTTAATCTGATCGCGCAGGGCATAGGCGCTCTGCGACAGCTCCTGACGGGTGGAGAGCGGCGTACGCAGATAGCCGTTATTAAACGAATCGATGACCTCGCCGATCTGATCATCGTCGCTGTACGACACGATGGTCTGATACAGGCCGTCGAGCCTGGTGTAGAGCTGGTCGTCGGTTAAGACGGTCTCCTCCTGAACGACCTCGGACGCATCCTCTTGCTTGGGCTCTTTCTCGGTGGCCTCGCCCTTTTGGCGCGACGGGAAGGTGGTCTTGGCGGCCTGGCCAAACTGGTCGTAGAAGCCGGGCATGACGCCCATGGGATCGGCAGTCACAAACCAATACGCACCACCGCACAAGGCGGCGAGCACCGCGATGACGATGAGCGGTTTGGGGATATGGCGCTTGTGCTTGTGATAGGCGTCCTCGTCGGGGTGGACCTTGCGCTTGGGCTTTTGCTTTTTGGGCTGGGCATCATCGCGCAGGGACACCGGCGTGGGGATATCGACCTTAGGGATGCCAAAGTCCTTATCGAAGGCAGGCAGCACGCAGGTCTCGTTGGGGTCGGCTGCGTCGGAGAGCACCGCGGCGGCAGATGCCGGCGCATGGGGCACCTCGGTATCGATCTGTTCCTGCGTCAGGCGCGGAAAGCCGGCCGTACGCCCTGCGGCCAGGTCGGATGCGGCCGCGTCCTCGGAAAGGATGCCAGGCGCGGGGCGACCGCACTTGGGACAGGTACGGTCATGCGGGGACAGACGGGCGCCGCAGCCGTCGCAGAACACGAACTCGGTATGCTCGGGGCCATCGCCCGGACCAACGTATGCGTTGCAATAGGGGCAGAACGAGGCGCCGTCCTCGATGGTCTTTAGGCAATGCGGGCAGATCACGGCATCCTCTTTCCGAAGCAATTCAAACAATTGAGGTTAGAGCATAACATCGACACGGCCCCACAAGCGCAAGGCACCAATTCAACATCCCCGCTCACCCCTAAGTTGCGGTGAAATAGGGACTGAATAGGAGGTTAGAACGCTTAAGCAGTCCCTATTTCACCGCAACTTAGGGAGGCGTTGGGGCTAGTCTTTCTTTACGGGCTTATTCTTCTTGCTGGGCATCGATACCTTGATGCCCTGGGCCGATTTGGTCACGCGGGAGCGCTTGGCACCGGCACTCTTCTTTTTCTTGGGCTGGGTCTGGGCCACGCCCTCGAGTGCACGAGCCTCGGCCTCGCGGACAGTGCGGGCCTCACGGCGCTGCGCCATATCGGCGGCAACGCGCTTGGCAAAACGCCCGGCAGTCGATCCCGTCGAGCTCACCTTGCCGCCGCCGCGACCCAGGCGAACGCGCACGCCACGGCCAAAACCGGTTGCCGCGTGACGGCGACGGGGCTTAAGCGAGTCCATCATCGTGGCGAGTTTAAAGAACACCGCACAGGTAAAGACGACGATAACCGCCAAGATGACCATCTGACCCATCGACAGGTTGGCGATGGACAGCAGCCCCGGGAACCCGATAACGCCCGTCAAAATACCAGCGATGACAAACACGAAAAGCACCACGCGCAAGGGCGTGAGCGGCTGCGAGATGCGCCAGATCAGGCTGACGCTCGTCGCGCACGACGTGAGCAGGCACATGGTCGAAAGCGTAAGCTGGCTAAAGCCAAATACGCGCGCCACAAAGATATCGAGCGCCGCGGCCAAAATGACTGCAATCGACGCCGGCAGCGCACGCTTAAGCACGTTGGTCAAGAACGACCCCTTCACGCGGGCGTTGTTGGGCTCCAGGCCCAGCACAAAGCCCGGCGCGCCGATGCAGAAGAAGTTGATGAGCGTCATCTGGATTGGCTCGAAGGGATACGGCGGCAGCGCGATGCACAGCGCCGCCAAGCCCATCGAGAACAGCGTCTTGGTCAGGAACAGCGCCGCAGAGCGCTGCAGGTTGTTGATGGAGCGACGGCCCTCGGCCACCACGGCGGGCATCGAGGCAAAGTCGTTATCGACGAGTACGATCTCGGCCACA
>CABUJL010000099.1 GCA_902491915.1 uncultured Collinsella sp. | reverse complement strand
GCGTCCATGGGCATCTACATCTTCTCGGCCGACGTGCTGATCGAGGCGCTCGAGGAGGACGCTCTGGACCAGCGCTCGAGCCACGACTTTGGCAAGGACATCATCCCCAAGCTGCTCGGCGAGAACAAGCGCCTGTACAGCTACGAGTTCCACGGCTTTTGGAAGGACGTCGGCACCATCGCCAGCTTCCACGAGACCTCGATGGACCTGCTGGGCAACAACCCCGAGTTCGATCTGTTTGACAAGAACTTCCCCATCATGTCCAACATCACCACGCGTCCGCCGCACTACATTGGCCCGGACGGCCGCCTGGACGACTGCCTGGTCTCCAACGGCTGCAAGATCTACGGCACCGCTCGCCACTCAATCCTTTCGACCGATGTCATCATCGAGGAGCGCGCCGTGGTCGAGGACTCCGTGCTGCTGCCGGGTGCGCACGTTAAGAGCGGCGCGCACATCTGCCGCGCTATTTTGGGCGAGAACTCCACGGTCGAAGAGGGCGTGAAGCTCGGCTCTGTCGATACCACCAAGGATACGGCCGTCGTTGGAAATGACGTCGTTATCGGGAAGGGGGAATGATCCGATGATCAATCGCAAGGCCATCGGTTATATCACCGCTAACTACTCTTCGACCTACGGCAGCGTGCTGCTCAAGGACCGCCCCATCGCGTCCGTTCCGTTTTTGGGCCGCTACCGCCTGATCGACTTTCCGCTGTCCAACATGATGAATGCCGGCATCAAGACCGTCGGCGTCGTCATGCCGGGCAACTACCGCTCGCTGATCGACCACGTGGGCTCGGGCAAGGACTGGGGCCTGGACCGCAAGAAGGGCGGCCTGTTCATGGTGCCCGGCAACGCGTATGGCACCACCAAGGGCGGCATGCGCTTCCTGCTGCGCGACATCATCTCCAACAAGACGCTGTTCCAGCGCTCGGACAAGCCCTATGTCGTGATGATGGGCACCAACATCATCTTTAACATGGACCTCAACACCATCATCGACGCGCACGAGAACTCCGGCGCCCAGATGACCGTGGTGTACTGCAAGGCCACGCGCAACGTCGATGACGAGACCAAGCTCGAGATTAACGAGAACGGCCGCCTGACGGGCGTGAGCGCCGGCGTCGTGTACGGCGACAATGCCTCTATGGACTGCTGCATCGTCAACCGCGAGACGCTGCTCGAGATTATCGATCACTACCAGGCCGCCGACTATCTGGACCTGCTAGAGGCACTCCAGGGCGACTTTGGCAACATCGACGTGTGCAGCTATGAGTACAAGGGCGAGGTCGTGGGCGTGTTTAGCGAGAAGTCGCTCTATCGCCGCAGCATGGACCTGCTCGACCAGACCGTGGCCGACCAGCTCTTCGATCCCGAGCGCCCGATCCTGACCAAGGCCCATGACGTGCCGCCTTCGCGCTATGCGACCGGCAGCCACGCGTGCAACTCGATCATCTCGGCCGGCTGCATCATCAAGGGCACTGTGCGCAACTCGATCCTGTCGCGCGGCGTTGTGGTTGAGGAAGGCGCTTCGGTGACCAACTCGATCATCAACCAGAGCTGCATTATCAAGAGCGGCGCCCGCGTTGAGAATGCCATCCTGGACAAGAACAACGTGGTTCCCACCAACACCGAGCTTCGCGGCACGCCCGAGAACATCCTGGTGCTGGGCAAGGCCCCGTTAACTCCCGATACCACCATCGTGCATTAACGTAGGCACCGCAACATCGCTCGTAACATGTAGAATAGCCGCCCGGTTAGCGCCAGGCGGCTATTCTCGAATTGCAACATGGGAGACAATATGGCAGATTCCAGCAAAAAGATGCAGATCGTGTTTGCCTCGGCCGAGTGCGCACCGTTTGTAAAGACCGGTGGCCTGGGCGACGTGGCGGGCTCGCTGCCTGCGGCGCTTGTGCGCGCCGGTGCCGAAGTCATCGTGATGGTACCCAAGTACGCCACCATCAAGGATGAGTACAAGGCGCAGATGGAGCACTTCTCCGACTTTTACGTGAGCCTGGGCTGGCGCAACGAGTACTGCGGGCTCGAGAAGCTCGAGCACGACGGCGTCACCTATATGTTCATCGACAACGAGCGCTACTTTGCGCGCGACTATCCGTACGGCTTCTTTGACGACGGCGAGCGCTTTGCGTTCTTCTCCAAGGCCATCACCGAGAGCCTGCAGCACCTGCCGGCCGGCTTTGAGTGCGACATCCTGCACTGCAACGACTGGCAGACGGCACTGGCGCCCGTGTTCTTGCGCGAGTTCTACCAGGGCCTGCCGCTGTACGACCGCGTCAAGACCGTGTTCTCGATCCACAACGTGGCGTTCCAGGGCCAGTTTAGCGACACCGTGATGGAGGACATCCTGGGCGTGGCGCACATTCCGGCGGCCGCCTCGCAGCTGCGTTGCGACGCCTGCAGCATCAACTACATGCTGGGCGCGCTGCGCTATGCCGATGCCATCACCACGGTGAGCCCCACCTATGCCAACGAGATCCAGACGCCCGAGTTTGGCGAGGGCCTGGACGGTGTGCTGCGCGAGCGCTCCTATGCGCTGCAGGGCATTTTGAACGGCATTGACGTGGCGGGCTTTGACCCGGCGACCGACAAGCGCATTGCCGCAAACTACACGGTTGATGACCGCTCCGGCAAGGCCGTGTGCAAGGCCAAGCTGCAAGAAGAGCTGGGGCTCGAGGTTCGCGACGACCGTCCGCTCATGGTGATGGTCACGCGCCTTACGCGCCAGAAGGGCATGGACTTGGTCATGTACGCGCTCGACCGCATCCTGTCCGGCGGCGTGCAGGTGGCGGTGCTGGGCACCGGCGACCGCGACTACGAGGATGGCCTGCGCTACTTCCAGAACAAGTACCCCGGCACCATGGCCGCTCGCATCGAGTTTGACCCGGCGCTGTCGCAGCGTATGTACGCCGCCGCCGACATGTTCCTGATGCCTTCGAAGTTTGAGCCCTGCGGCCTGTCACAGATCATCGCCATGCGCTACGGCACGCTGCCCATCGTGCGCGAGACCGGTGGCCTGAAGGACACGGTGATCCCGTATAACGAGTTTACCGGCGAGGGCACGGGCTTCTCGTTTACCAACTTTAACGGCGACGAGATGGGCGATGCCGTGTTCCGCGCGGCACGCCTGTTCTGGGACAACCGCGATGCCTGGAACCAGCTGGTCACGCAGGCCATGAGCCAGGACTTTAGCTGGACACGCTCGGCCGACAAGTATCTGGACCTGTACTTCTTTATGCACCCGGAGATCGAGCGCCCGGCGGCGGTTGTCGACGAGCCCGTGGATGTGGCTGAGAAGGCTGAGGTCGAGCCCAAGGTTGTGGCCGAGCCCGAGCCCAAGGCCGAGCCAGTTGTTGAGGCGCCCGCTGCTGCTGAGGAGCCCAAGGCTGAGGTGAAGGTTGAGGCAGCTCCCGAGGCTGAGGCTAAGCCGGCTGCGAAGCCTGCCGCCAAGAAGACCACGACGCGCAAGACGACGGCCAAGAAGGCTACGACCACGAAGGCCGCTGCCACCAAGACCGCCGCAGCAAAGACGACTGCTGCCAAGACAACGACCACGCGTAAGCGCACCACCTCAGCTGCCAAGAAGGCCGCCGAGGCCGAGGCCGCTCCCGAGGTAAAGACCGAGACCACCGAGGCCAAGCCGGCCGCTAAGGCTCCGGCCAAGACTGCAGCCAAAAAGACGACCGCGACCAAGAGCACGACCGCCAAGAAGGCAACGGCAGCCAAGAAGTCCACGGCAACGAAGTCGACGACCACGAAGGCCGCCAAGGTCGAGGAGACGTCTGCCGAGTCCAAGACGGAGGCAACCGTCGAGGCCAAGCCCGCCGCCAAAACCACCACGCGAAAGCGCACGACGACAGCCAAGAAGGCCACGGCAAAGGCCGCAACCCCCAAGGCAGAGACTAAGACCGCCGCTGCCAAGGAGGAGCCCAAGGCCAAGGTAGAGGCCACCCCGAAGGCAGAGGCCAAGCCCGAGCCCGCCAAGGAGACCCCGGTCTCCCCCGCCGCTCCCACTGAGGAAAAGGCTCCGACCAAGAAGACCTCCGTCCGAAAGGCAACGGCCGCCCGCAAGCGCCGCTAGCCCACAGACGATCTAAAACCTAATCGAAACCCTAAACAAGGGGCGCTCCAACCGGGCGCCCCTTCTCTGTAGATAGTTGGTAAAACGATTTTCTAGGACAACCGTTCGCCGATGATAAACGGATGTTGTTTATACACCCTGTGTACAACAGATATACTTAAATCCTGTGCGTAAAGCCCATGGCCCGCAGGCCGTGATTCTATTGAACTGGACCGTACTATGAGATTGATTCACAACAGCCGCCTACCGCAGTTTCGCACTCCGTTTGGCGCTGTGACCACAGGAACTACCGTTGCACTCTCGGTTATTTTGGAGGATGCCGATCCCAACCAGGCAACACTCACCCTGCGTACCTGGGTCGATGAAGTCGGCGAGACCCTGATTCCGATGGAGCACGAAGGCGATGGCATTTTTACCGGCGAGCTCAAATGCGCTGAACCGTGTCTTATCTGGTACAGCTTTATCTGCAATATCGAGGGCCAGCCCGAGGTTCGCTTGGGCGCACCGCAGGGCCGCACCGGCGGCGAGGGCGTAACCTACGACTACGCCGAGGTGCCGTCCTTCCAGATTACCGTCTACAAGCACCGCGAGAACCGCCCCACTTGGTACGAGCGCGGCATGGTCTACCAAATCTTCCCCGACCGATACGCCCGTGACGAGCATTGGCGCGAGCGCACAATGGCCGAACT
The DNA here is from genome assembly GCA_902491915.1 of uncultured Collinsella sp. Classification (GTDB taxonomy): domain Bacteria; phylum Actinomycetota; class Coriobacteriia; order Coriobacteriales; family Coriobacteriaceae; genus Collinsella. The sequence continues at coordinate 1,763 of CABUJL010000099.1, read as the reverse complement.
CGAAAAACCGCGCAAGGGCATTCAGCGCCGCATGGTCGAGGACTGGAACGAGCCGCCCGTGTACGAGCGCGCCGAGGACGGCTCCATCAAGACCTGGGACTTCTACGGCGGCTCGCTCAAGGGCATCCAGGAAGACCTGCCCCGCATCGCCGAGCTAGGCTTTACAGCCATCTACCTCAACCCCATTTTCGAAGCCGCAAGCAACCACCGCTACGACACGGCCGACTACACCAAGATCGACCCGATCCTGGGCACCGAGCAGGACTTTACCGAGCTGTGCCAGGCAGCCGAGAAGCTGGGCATCTCCATCATCCTGGACGGCGTCTTCAACCACACGGGCGACGACTCGATTTATTTCAACCGCTACGGCAACTACCCGGGCGTGGGTGCCTGGCAGAGCGAGGATTCACCGTGGCGTGATGCGTTTACCTTCCACGAGGACGGCTCGTACGACTGCTGGTGGGGCGTGGGCAATATGCCGGCCATCAACGAGAAGTCCGAGCTGGTGCGCGAGAGGCTCCTGGGCAAGAACGGCGTGATTCGCAAATGGCTGCGCGCCGGTGCCCACGGTTGGCGCCTGGACGTCGCTGACGAGCTTTCCGACGGCTTCCTGGCCCAGATCAAGAAGGCCGTACTTGCCGAAAAGCCCGATGCACTGTTGCTCGGCGAAGTCTGGGAAGACGCCTCCAACAAGATTAGCTACGGCCATCTGCGCCGCTACCTGCAGGGTTCCGAGCTGGACTCTGCTATGGATTATCCCTTCCGTGACATGGTCATCGGTTTTTTGATGGGCTACAAGAATGCCTACCAGGCAGCCGAGGATATCGAGACCCTGCGCGAGAACTACCCGAGCGAGGCATTGTCCTGCGCACTTAATCTGCTTTCGAGTCACGACCGTCCGCGCATCATCTCGGTGCTCGGCGGCGGCCCCGACGAGTCGCAACTGCCCGAGTGCGAACGCAGCAAATGGCGCTTGGACGAGAACGCGATGGGACTGGCCAAGAGCCGCTTTTGGCTCGCCACGCTCATGCAGATGACCTTCCCCGGTGTGCCTTCGATCTACTACGGCGACGAGTACGGCCTGGAGGGCCTTACCGATCCGGGCAACCGCCGCACCCTACCGACCAAGGACCAACTGCACGACTTCGACACGCTGGCTATTGTCAAGAACGCCTCCGCCGTACGCCGCGCATTGCCGTTTATGATTGACGGCGAGATCAAGGCCTTCGCGCTCAACGACGAGGTACTGGCATACAACCGCACGGGCAAGAATGGCGAGTCCGCGACGGTTATCATCAACCGCAGCCTGCGCAATTCGCACCGCGTGACGATTCCGGCGCTCGGCGAATGTGCGAGTGACGTGATCAGCGGTCACGAGTGCGAGATCCACAACGGTACGGTCACGCTCGATCTGTATCCGCTGGGCTCGTCGATCATCTATCACCATGCCGAGCAGCGACTGCAGGAGCCGCTCGATCACGGCGCGGGCGTCGTGTGCCATATCACCTCGGTGCCCACCGACGACGGCAAGCCCGGTACCATCGGTGCGCCCACGCGTCGCTTTATCGACCATCTGGCCGCTATGGGCATGCGCTACTGGCAGGTTCTGCCTGTCAACCCGACGGACTTCTTCCGCTCCCCTTACGCTGGGCCTTCGGCCTTTGCAGGCAATATTGACCTGCTGCCCGAAAGCCAAGAGGAACTTGCGGACGACTTTGAGGCTTGGAAAGCCCGTGGCGGCGAAGATGCAGACCCGCTCTACA
>CABUJL010000098.1 GCA_902491915.1 uncultured Collinsella sp. | reverse complement strand
GGCGCTGCTTTCGGGCCGTGCACTCGAGATCGCTCATGAGCTTGGTGTTGTTGAGGTCGCTCTTTCCATTACGCTTACAGGAGACTTAGCCGTTGCGAATGCCATCGCGATTACCGAAGATGCTCGGCCTAAGCCAAAAGAGGAAAAGGTGAGTACCAAGAAACGCGTAGCGCAGACATTTAAAGAGGCTCGCTCTGTTTTAGATGAGCTTGAGCAGCTGCAGAATTCAGCATTGACGGAGCACCTGGGCGATGCTTCGCAAGATACGCTAGGAGCATAGATGAAACCGGTTTTGAGTACCGAAGAAGTCGTTCGTCTCGAGGATATCGTCGAACGCGAAGGGACTTCGAAGGCCGAGCTTATGGAGCTAGCGGGTGAGTTTGCCGCCAACGAGGTCTTGAAGCTCAATCCCGATCGGGTTCTCGTTCTGGTCGGTTTTGGTAATAATGGCGGCGACGGTTGGGTTGCCGCCGATATCCTGAGCCACAAGGGTGTGGACGTGGATATCGTTTCTCCGGTTGAGCCGGATGAGATTCCTGCTGCTCTGGCACGTCATGTTGCTCGTCGAACTGCCGGCCGCGATGTGCACGTTTGCGTCGGTCCCTCGCGTGACGAACTCGAGGTTTTGATCGATAAGGCCGATGTTGTTGTCGATGCCATTTTTGGTACCGGTTTCCACGGGAATCTGCGTGCGCCGTTTTCCATTTGGATTCCTACGGTCAATGAATGCGCCGATTGTGTCGTATCCATTGATGTCCCCTCGGGCCTGAATGCCGAGACGGGCGTTGTTGATGACGACTGCATTCGTGCCGAGCGCACGGTGACGATGATTGCGCCCAAGATTGGTCTGTATAGCGCTGATGGTCCTGAGTATGCTGGCGATTTGATCTGCGGCAATCTTTACGACCGTCTTGACGAGGTCATCGATGATGTCGACCACGCCGCCGAGATTGTCGAGCCCGGTGACTTAGTTGATTACTTTGCTCCGCTACCATCGAATATCGATAAGTATTCCCGTGGCTCCGTGCTTATTGTCGCCGGATCTGCGCAATATCCTGGTGCTGCCATTATGGCGGCCAAGTCTGCAGCTCGCGCGGGTGCTGGTTACGTGGCAGTCGCGGCTCCTGACGCCTGCGCCAATCTCATTCGCATGGCACTTCCTTCGATTCCGGTCTTTGCTATTCCGTCTGATTCCCGCGGCTCCTTTGGCGCCGCTGCGCGCATGACGGTGTGCGAGATCGCAAAGAAGTACAGCTGCGTGCTGTGCGGTCCCGGTATGACGACGTCTGCCGGCGCTATGCAGGTGGTTTCGGGCTTGCTCGAGCTTGATGTACCGCTAATTTTGGACGCCGATGCACTCAACTGCCTTGCTAAGATTGCCATTGACGGTATTGATAGTAACCCCGAGATGTATCGCCGCGAGCAGCCGTTGGTTATGACGCCGCACTATCGTGAGCTTTCGCGCCTAGTTGCCGGTGACGAGGTGAACGACCTTGGTACCGCGATTGCGGCCGCGCAGAAGGTTGTCTGGGCTGCAGGCTCCGACAATCTGGTGGTCATAGCCAAGGGGCCGACGACGGCTATCTGTGGCGTTGAGCGCGTGCTGCTGCCACTCTCGGGTCCGGCTTCTCTGGCAACTGCCGGTTCTGGTGATGTTCTCGCGGGTATTTTGGCCGGCACGCTTGCCACCATGCGCGACGAGATGGATCGTTGGGAGCTGCTGTATTCGTACGCCGTCGCACTTCACAGCTACGCCGGTTTTGCTGCGGCGACGGAGTATGGTGAGAAGAGCGTTATCGCGACCGATCTTATCGACTTGATCGGTCCTGCCATGGAGCTGGCGGCAAAGGATGCGCTCGAAGATCTGGGAATCATGGACGAAGGGTCGGATGACTAATCATGAATAAAGCCGATTTGACGCGCTGGTCCTGGGTCGAGATCGACCGCGGGGCGCTCCGTCGCAACACGAGGGCCTATAAGAACTTGCTGAATCCACGTCAGCGCCTGTGCTGCGTGGTCAAGGCCGATGCTTATGGTCATGGAGCTGTTGAGTGCGCCAAGATCATGTATTCGGCCGGTGCCGACATGTTTGCCGTGGCGACGGTTAACGAGGGCGTTGAGCTCCGACAGGGCGGGATTACGAAACCCATCCTCATCCTAAGCGAGCCGCCTATCGAGGCCATTCCGACGTTGCTCGAGTTTGATATCATGCCCTCGGTCTATACGTCTGACTTTGCTCTTGCGTATGGCGAATGTGCCGTCGCGGCGGGCAAAGTGGGCAAGTACCATCTTGCCATCGAGACGGGCATGAATCGTATCGGCGTTCACTACACGCAGGTGCTCGACTTTGTCCGCGGTATAAATTTCCATCGCGGTATTCAGTGCGACGGCGTATTTACGCACTTCGCCACGGCCGATGAACCTTCGGGCTGGGACTACAAGCTGCAGTGCCAGCGTTTTACCGAGGCCGTTCAGGCCATTAAGGACGCAGGTTTTGAATGCGGTATCGTGCATTGTGCCAATACGCCATCCTCGATGCTCGATTCTTCAATGCACTTTGACATGATTCGTGCCGGCATCGGTTTGTATGGTCTGCAGCCATGTGAGCTGAGTGGTCGCGTGATGCAGCTTGATCCCGTCATGAGCGTCCACGCGCGTGTGACGCGCGTGGCACACCCTGCGATGGGCGAGGGCGTGGGCTACGGCTTTACCTACCGCGTACCGCGCACGCGCGTTCAGATCTGCACCCTTCCGATCGGTTATGCCGATGGCCTTTCGCGTACGCTTTCCAATCGTATGGACGTGCTGTATCGCGGCGAGCGTGTGCGTCAGGTGGGCAATATCTGCATGGACCAGTTTATGGTCGCCATTCAGTCCAACCCGGCGCATGAGATTCCCGAGGCCGAGTATGGTGACGAGATGATCATTGTCGGCCGCGATGGAGATGCCGAGATTACCATGGACGAGATGGCGCGCCTACGCGGCACGATTAACTACGAGGTCGCTTGCGGCTTTGGTATGCGTCTCGACAAGGTCTACGTGTAGGAGTCGCTATGGGCGTCATGCACATTCCCGGCCATACCCATCAGGCGCCGCGTGAGGTCGCACTCGAGGAGATCGAGGCCGTTCTGGGCGATTGTCACCTTTGCCAGCTCTACCAGTCGCGTCACAATATCGTGTTTGGCGTGGGAAACCCCCGCGCTCGTGTGATGTTTATTGGCGAGGCGCCGGGCCGCAATGAGGATTTGCAGGGCGAGCCCTTTGTGGGGGCGGCAGGCGAGGACCTCAACGGCATTTTGTCGCTGGCGGGGCTCAAACGCGAAGACGTCTACATTGCCAACGTGCTTAAGTGCCGCCCGCCGGGAAACCGCAATCCGCGTCCCGAGGAAGTGCTGGCTTGCTCGCCGTTTTTGCGCGAGCAGATTCGAAGCATCTGGCCCGATATTATTGTGACGCTCGGCAACCCCGCGACGCACTTTGTGCTAAAGACCGAGATTGGCATTACTAAGCTGCGCGGCAGGTTCCACCAGATGGGGCATTTTGTGGTAATGCCCACGTTCCATCCGGCAGCAGCGCTGCGCAATCCGGCGTGGCAGGAGCTGCTGGAGGAAGACTTTAAGATGCTGGGCGACTATCTGGAGCGACATCCCGCACCAGAGGACGCCTCGGAATAATAAGGAGCATATATGTCCCTGGAGCGCCTGGGGGTAGGTACTTACAAAACGACTTGCGCTGCCGATACGGAGTACTTTGGCGAGCTAATTGCACCGTGCCTTGAGGACGGCGATGTGCTCATCCTGACCGGTGGCCTGGGAGTGGGCAAAACTCACTTTACCAAGGGCGTCTCGCGCGGGCTGGGCGATGGGCATATGGTTACGAGCCCTACGTTTGCGCTCATGGCCGTTCACGATCAAGGTCGTATTCCGCTGTTTCACTTTGATCTATACCGCCTGGAGCATGCCTACGAGCTCGAGGATACGGGCATTTTCGATGTGCTGGGCTATGAGGGTGCTTGCCTGCTGGAATGGGGCGAACAATTCCAGGACGAGCTGACGGATGAGTATCTTTCGGTGACGCTCAGGCGTGATGAGGGCGACAGCGACGTGCGAACGATAACGCTTGAGGCGCACGGTGACCGCGCAATGGAGCTTTCCCATTTGATTGATAAGGCTGTACAAGATGAGCTTGCATAACGACAACGCGCTGGTGGTGGCGCTCGATACCTCGACTGACATGCTTGCCTGCGCGGCAAGCTGGATTGATGGGCAGACGGGTGAGACGAAGCTCGTGAGTGGCGACCACATGTGTCGCCGTCACGCCAACGTTGAGCTCGTGAATACCGTTGATGGCGTGCTGGCTCAAGCCGGTCTGGATCGCAGCGATGTTGGTTGCTATGTGGTCGGCCGCGGCCCGGGGTCCTTTACGGGTGTGCGCATCGGCATCTCCACTGCCAAGGGCCTCGCGCGTGGTGCCAATGTTCCGCTGCTGGGCCTGTCGACGCTCGACGCTTGCGCTTGGACGGCGTGGAAGGCTGGCGTGCGCGGCAAGCTTGGTATCTTGGCCGATGCTATGCGCGGTGAGGTATATCCGGCGCTGTATATGCTGGTCGATGAGGGTCCCGAGCGTCAATTTGAGCGCGAACACGTGGTCAAGGCCGCCGTGGCGCTCGATGAGTGGCGCCAAGCAGCGGACTGGGGCCAGGTTCAGCTGACCGGTGACGGTCTCGTGCGCTATGGCAAGCTGCTGGGTGAGGACGAGGCCGCCCGCTGCGTGGAGCGCGACCTGTGGTGGCCTTCGGGCGAGGGCTTGCTGCTCGCGCACGCTGCGGGTGACGGCGATCCGGCCCGCGTCCTGCCGATTTACACGCGCCTTTCGGATGCCGAGGAAAACGAGCGCAAGCGTCTTGGTCTTGCCGAGAGTGCGCAGAGCGAAATTACGGGTGTTGCCGATGAGCTCGCCGGTCGTCATCTGCAGTTCCGTCCCATGGGCGCGGCGGATGCCGAGGGCGCAAGCGCGCTGGAGGCTGCCTGCTTTGAAGGTGCCGGACACGAGGCATGGACGCCGGGCATGTTCCTGTCCGAACTGGGCGAGGACGTCGCTGCGCCGCGTAGTTGGTGGGTGGCACACGACGACGGCAAGCTGCTGGGCCTTGCCGGCGGTATGGTCGTGGACGGTGATGTGCAGATTCTGGATGTCGCCGTCGACCCGGCACATCGCCGTGAGGGCATTGCCCGCAAGCTGCTGTCGCACGTGAGCTATGATGCCCAGATGCTCGGCTGCACCACGGCTTCGCTCGAGGTCGAGGACGGTAACGAGGGGGCGATCGCGCTTTATAACGCTCTGGGCTTTACCGAGGCTGGCCGTCGCCGCGGCTACTATGGTGCCGGCAAGGACGCCATCGTCATGACGGCTCCGCTGCCCCTGGTGCTTCCGGTCGATAATGCTTCGCCCGAGCCGACGGCGGCAGAGCAGCGCGTATGGCCGCTGCCTGCGCCTGGGCGCTCCGAGGGGGAGCGTGCCGAAATTGAGCGCCGCCGCCTAGTGCTCGCTATCGAGAGTTCCTGCGACGAGACCGCCGTGGCGATTATCGATGCGGATGGCAATATGCTGGCCAACCAGGTGTCGACACAGATTGATTTTCATGCCCGCTTTGGCGGCGTGGTGCCCGAGATCGCCTCGCGCAAACACGTTGAGGTGATTGTGAGTGTCGTGGATGCGGCGCTCGAGGATGCCGCAGCATCGCTTGGTCTTGAGGGTGGAGCCATCGCGCCGAGCGAACTCGCCGCTGTTGGCGTGACGCAGGGTCCGGGCCTGGTGGGTGCTCTGGTAGTGGGCGTCGCCTTCGCCAAGGGCTTTGCCTATGCCGCCGGCAAGCCGCTCGTGTGCGTCAACCATCTGGAGGGCCATCTGTTCGCCAACCTGCTGGCGCAGCCCGATCTCAGGCCGCCGTTTATCTTCACGCTCGTCTCGGGCGGTCATACCATGCTCGTGCACGTGAAGGCATGGGGCGACTACGAGGTACTTGGTGAGACACTCGACGATGCTGTGGGCGAGGCCTTCGACAAGGTAGCCAAGGCGTTGGGTCTGGGCTATCCCGGTGGCCCCATCATCTCCAAGCTGGCCGAGACGGGCAACCCCCGCGCGATCGATTTTCCTCGCGCGCTTAACAGCAGGGGAGACTATCGTTTCTCGCTTTCGGGTCTTAAAACGGCCGTGACGCTCTACATCGAGCAGGAGACCAAGGCCGGGCGCACGATTCACCTGCCCGATCTGGCGGCTTCGTTTGAGGCAGCCGTCTTTGACGTTCAGTACAAGAAGGCCAAAAACGCCCTGCATGCCACCGGATGCAAGGAATACTGCATCGGTGGCGGCGTCTCGGCCAACCCGCATCTGCGCGAGATGATGATCAAGAAGCTTGGGCGTCAGGGGATCCGCGTAACGGTGCCGCCTTTGTCTGCCTGTACCGATAACGCAGCCATGATCGCGGAGGTCGCCCGCCGTAAATTCGACCGAGGTGAAATCTCGCCGTTCGACGTCGATGCCGATCCGAACATGACGCTGTAGTCGCAAAGGTGCGGTCCCCGGCACTGCCCGGGCGCCAACGGCCGCATATGAACTTTCCTGCTCTACAGTCCTGCT
>CABUJL010000097.1 GCA_902491915.1 uncultured Collinsella sp. | reverse complement strand
GGATGATGGAGTTGACGGCGAGCTTGATGTCCGCGGTATCGTCTATGATGACCGGGGTGTTGCCGGCGCCGACGCCGAGTGCGGGCTTACCGGAGGAGTAAGCAGCCTTGACCATGCCCGGGCCACCGGTTGCGAGAATGATGTCGACGTCGCGCATGACCATGTTGGTCAGCTCGATGGACGGCTTGTCGACCCAGCCGATGATGCCCTCAGGAGCACCGGCCTTGACAGCTGCGTCGAGAACGAGCTTGGCGGCGGCGATGGTGCACTTGGCGGCTGCCGGGTGCGGGGAGATGATGATGGCGTTACGGGTCTTCAGGCAGATGAGCGTCTTGAAGATGGCCGTGGAGGTCGGGTTGGTGGTCGGGATGACAGCGCCAACGATACCGATCGGCTCGGCGACCTTGGTGATGCCGTAAGCGTCGTCGCGCTCGATGACACCGCAGGTCTTGGTGTTCTTGTAAGCGTTGTAGATGTACTCAGCGGCGTAGTGGTTCTTGATGACCTTGTCCTCGAGAACGCCACGGCCTGTCTCCTCGATGGCGAGCTTGGCCAAAGGAATACGAGCCTTGTTGGCGGCCATAGCAGCCTCGTAGAAGATCTTGTCTACCTGCTCCTGAGTGTACTCAGCGAATTTAGCCTGGGCCTCACGCATAGATTTGAGTTTGGCCTCAAGCGCCTCCACGTTGTCCACGATGGCGGGAGTAGTGTTTTCCGGTGACTTTTTCACCATTTGTGTCTCCTTGCGATCGGAGATTTACCCTACGCCTTGCATGATAGCAAGAAATTATTCGGCGAACGGTAAGATTCCCGTAAAAGGCACACTAAAACGCTTCAACTAAATGAAACGATTCAACTAATGCTGCATCGCCCCGCTCATTGGGGACAGACTTGCATGAGTGCTTTCACTCATTTGGGACAGACATCGATTTGCCATTTTGCCGTTCTGGGCCCGTTCTTGCCGCTTATTTGTATATAAATAGGTTACAGGCTCAGCATTTCGCGTTGCTTCTCTCCTTTTAGGTGTTGCCTGTACAGCTTTGAAAGGAGAGATTATGCCCCGATGCGCCCGCGCCGTTTCGCTCACCGGCTATTACCACGTCTATGACCGCGGCAATTCCAAACAGATTATTTTTGAAGATGACTCCGACCGCTATCGTTTCTTATCGGATATCTCGGACAGGTTTGCGAGCCATGAAGTGGTGGTATTGGCTTGGTGCCTTATGGACAATCACTTCCATTTGATGGTTGATGATCCACTTGACAATCTTTCAAAGGCAATGCAGTGTGCGCTGACGGCATATGCTAAGTATTTCAATGGTAAAACGGGAAGAACGGGGCATCTGTTTGACAATCGCTATTCGCGGGTCGCGGTTGAGTCGGACACGCAGGCGGTGCAACTGCTCGACTATATTCATCTCAATCCCGTGAAAGGTGCGCTCGACTCGCTCGAGGCGTACCGCTGGTCAAGCTTCAAGGCATATCAGCTGGGCTACGATCCCTTTGACATTTGTGATACGGCCCCTATGCTCGATATTGTCGGAGGCTCCCGTTGCTATTGCGAGCATCTCGAGGAAGTTGCCGGGCACATCTGGTCAGTGGAGATTCTTCCGCGCCGGCGGATCCCCGATGAGGATGCCCTAGCCGTCGCGCGCGAAGCGCTGCCGAGCATAGATCCTGCGCTGCTCAAGGCCCTGCCGCGCCCGGAGCGCGATGCCTATCTGCTGAGGCTTAGGCGGGCGCATCTTACGGTCAAGCAAATTGCCCGTATCACCGGTATCGGCGCTACAAGCGTGACCAAGGCCACCACAGGGTGGAACGAGGCAGCGTGAGGCGGTGGGCGAACCGCTGTCGGCACGCGTCATGTCTGTCTCAAATGCGTGAAATCACTCATGTAAGTCTGTCCCCAATGTGTGAAAGCACTCATGTAAGTCTGTCCCCAATGAGTGCCCAATGAGTGCAAAAAGGCGCCCTCCACATGGGAGGGCGCCTTTGGTAAGTTCTATGTGAACGCGAGGTCTTTGACCCGGAGAGTCCGAGGTACTTGTTGGTAAGACCTTATTTAGGAGCGCGCAACCTTGCCGGACTTGAGGCAGGTGGAGCAAACGTTCATCTTGCGACGGTGACCATCGACGACGACGTAGACGCGCTGGATGTTGGGGCGGAACTTACGCTTGGTGACGCGGTGAGAGTGGCTGATGGAGCGACCGGCAACGGGGTGCTTACCGCAAACTTCGCAAACTTTGGACATAACTGACCCTCCTTGGGCGACAAACGAACATGTCGCGTTAACAAACAAGCCTGAACTATAGCACAGAAGCATGTCTCTGTGCGCAATCTACACAGAGATATTTCTCTTTTGGCGATAGTGCCCACGCTACGGCCCTGGACGTAGATCCGATTTGCGTGCAGCTGAGGGGATTATGCCAGCTCGCAACAAGGTTTTCAAGCGCGTCCCACAAATATATATAGGTTTATGGAGCGATTGGCTCCGTTTACGGATTGACTAGTATTTATACTCGCATTTGAGCCCGAGGTTGGCTACACTATGCCTTGACCATTAAAGGGGTACGAGATACCCGCATGGAATTACATAGCTGTCAATGAGCAGTACTTCCTGTGGGTGTCTGGTTCCGCTTTGAGCGGTCGGGCATCTATTTTTTTTGACTGTGTCAGCAGTCAAGACATGTGAGGAAGGATGGGCACGACTTCCCCCAAGGCGGTCATCATGGACGAGACCGCCGTCAACCGAGCGATGACCCGCATCGCGCACGAGATCCTCGAGCGCAACGAGGGCTGTGAAGACCTCGCTCTGGTCGGCATCGTCACGCGCGGCGACCTTCTGGCAAAGAAGCTCGCCGAGGCGATCAAGGAGATCGAGGGTGTCGACGTTCCGCTCGGCAGCCTGGACATCAGCTTCTATCGCGATGACTATGCGACCAATTTCGCTCCCGCGATCCACGCTACCAACATTCCCTTCAGCGTCGACGGCAAGCGCGTCGTGCTGGTGGACGACATCCTGTACACGGGTCGCACCATCCGCGCCGCTCTGGACGCCGTCATGGACCTGGGCCGTCCGAGCCGTGTCGAGCTGGCAGTTCTCGTTGACCGCGGTCACCGCGAGCTCCCTATCTCGCCGGACTTTGTCGGCAAGAACGTTCCCTCGTCGCACGAGGAGAACGTGCACCTATATATGAAGGAAGTCGACGGCCGTACCGCTGTCGAGATCAACGACGTCGCGCCGGGTTCCCACGTGGGCTCCGCGCCGCTGGGAGGTGAGTAGTACCGTGGCGTTCAACCATAAGCACCTGATTGACATTACCGAGTACTCCGAAGAGGACATCAAGCTCATCCTCGAGACCGCCAAGGCGTTCTCCGAGGTCAACGAGCGTGCCATCAAGAAGGTCCCCACGCTCAAGGGCAAGACCATTGTCAACATGTTCAACGAGCCTTCGACGCGTACCCGCAGCTCCTTCGAGCTCGCCGAGAAGCGTCTTTCGGCCGACAGCCTCAATTTCGGTGGCTCCTCGACCTCCACGGTCAAGGGCGAGAGCCTCGTCGATACCGTCGAGACCCTCAACGCCTACAAGATCGACTGCATCGTCGTGCGCGACAAGCATGCCGGTGCTCCCTACATCGTCACGCAGAATTCGCCCGCGAGTGTTATCTGCGCCGGTGACGGTAAGCACAACCACCCCACACAGGCTCTGCTCGACCTGTACACCATCTGGGAGCACAAGGGTGACTTCCACGGTCTGAAGGTCGCTGTCGTCGGCGACATCGCCCACTCCCGCGTTTGCGGCTCGCTGATCCCCGCGTTGAAGATCATGGGCTGCGAGACCTACGCCGTCGCCCCCGGCACGCTGCTGCCGCCGTCGCCCGAGGTCCTGGGCTGCGACCACGTGACGAGCGACCTCGATTCCGTCCTGCCCGAGCTGGACGTCGTCTACATGCTGCGCGTACAGCAGGAGCGCCTCGAGGGTGCCCCGTTCCCGACCATTCGCGAGTACCACAAGCTCTTCGGCCTTACCAAGGACCGCGAGAAGCTCATGAAGCCCGACGCGATCATTTGCCACCCGGGCCCCATCAACCGCGGCGTCGAGTTCGACTCCTATATGGCCGACCACCCGCAACGCTCCGTCATCCTGGAGCAGGTCTACGCCGGTATCTGCGTGCGTATGGCTATCCTGTATCTGCTGCTTGGAGGTGCCGATAATGGCCTTGCTTCTTAAGAATGCCCACGTCGTCGACCCGTCCGTCGAGCTTGACGGTGTCGTTGACGTCCTGATTGACGGCGACAAGATCGCCGAGGTCGGCGAGAACCTCGCCGCCGAGGGAGCCGAGGTCCGCGACCTTTCCGGCAAGTACCTCGTCCCTGGCCTGGTGGACATGCATGTCCACCTGCGTGAGCCCGGCTACGAGGTCAAAGAGGACATCGAGAGCGGCACCCGCGCAGCTGCCAAGGGCGGCTTCACCGGCGTGTGCGCCATGCCCAACACCGACCCCGTTACCGATAACGGTACCGTCGTTGAGTTCGTCAAGTCCCGCGCTGCCGAGGTCGGCCACTGCCGTGTCTATCCTTCTGGCGCCATGACCCGCGGTCTTAAGGGCGAGGCCATGTCCGAGATGGGCGATATGGTCGCCCACGGCGCCGTCGCCTTCACCGACGACGGTCGCGGCGTGCAGGGTGCTGGTATGCTCCGTCGCTGCATGGACTACGGCAAGATGTTCGGCAAGGTCTTTATGAGCCATTGCCAGGACGAGGACCTGGTCGGTCACGGCCAGATCAACGAGGGCAAGGTCTCTACTTGTCTGGCCCTCGAGGGCTGGCCGGCGGCAGGCGAGGAGCTGCAGATCGCTCGCGATATCGAGATCGCCAAGCTGACCGGTGCCAAGCTGCACATCCAGCACATCTCCACCGCGCATGGCCTGGAGCTCGTGCGTGCCGGTAAGGCAGCTGGCGTGCAGGTCACCTGCGAGGCCACCCCGCACCACATGTTCCTGACCGAGAACGACCTGGACGAGACCTACAACACCTCGCTCAAGGTCAATCCGCCGCTGCGTACCGATGAAGATGCCGAGGCTATCCGTCAGGGCGTCATCGACGGCACCGTCGACGTCATCGTCACCGACCACGCTCCCCACACCCCGTGGGAGAAGGCCCGCGAGTTCGAGCTTGCGCCCTTCGGCATGATCGGCCTCGAGACCTCGCTGGCGCTCGTGCTTACCGAGCTGGTCAACACGGGCAAGATGCGCATGGGCCGCATGGTCGAGCTCATGGCCATCAAGCCGCGTGAGATCCTGGGCCTCGACCAGGTTCAGGTCAAGGCGGGCTCCGTTGCCGACCTGACCGTCTTCGACCCCGCTGCAACCTGGACGGTCGGCGAGGACGGCTACGAGTCGCGCGCCGAGAACTCCGGTTTTGCCGGCCGTACGCTCACCGGTCGTGCCACCGATGTGTTCGTCGGCGGTAAGCAGACGCTTGCCGACGGCTGCATCTGCTAGCATAGCCTTATCGCTTTTGTGCGCGGCGCCCTTGCGGTGCCGCGCTTTCTGTTCGCCTGAACCATGCAACCGCATGGGGGATTGGAGCGTCTATGCCCACACCTTCCACTGCACGCATGCACGACTTCGAGGTCGTCTCGAACCAGGAGATCGCCGACGGCATCTTCTCGCTCGTTATCTCGGCCCCCAAGCTTGCAAGTGCGCTCAAGCCCGGTCAGTTCGTGAATATCGCCGTGCCGGGCGATGCTTCCTCGCTGCTTCGCGTGCCCCTGAGCTTCTATTGCGCCGACGCCGAGGCCGGCACCGTCGAGCTGTGGTACGCCGTCGTGGGCGATGATACCCGCCGTCTGTCACAGATGGCCCCTGGCTCCACCTCTAACTTGCTGGGCCCTGGCGGCCGCGGCTGGCTCGTGCCCGAGGGCACTAGGAAGGCGTTGCTCGTCGCCGGCGGCATTGGCGTTCCGCCCGTGCTCTGCCTGGCCGGCATGCTTGCCAAGCAGGGTGTAGCCGTCGACGTGTGCCTGGGCTTTTGCACCGCGTCCAAGGCCGTGGGCGTCGATGAGTTCCGCGCGCTGGGAGCCACGGTCAACGTGTGCACCGACGACGGCTCGTTGGGCACGCACGGCTTCTGCACCGATCCTGCCGCCGAGCTGCTTGGCGAGGGCGGTTACGACTACGTCGCCAGTTGCGGTCCCGCCGTCATGATGAAGAAGGTCGCCGCCGCTGCCGCCGATGCCGGCGCGTACTGCGAGGTGTCGCTCGAGCGCATGATGAGCTGCGGCTTTGGTGCCTGTAACACCTGCAATGTCGAGACGGTCGACGGTATGAAGGGCGCATGCATGTGCGGCCCCGTGTTCGATGCTTCCAAGGTGGTGGTCTTCTAGTGGGTACCGTGAACATGGCCGTCGATTTCGGCGGCGTCAAGATGCAGAACCCCATCAACACCGCAGCCGGTACCTTTGGCTACGGTTGGCAGTTCCAAAACTTCTTCGATGTCTCCCAGCTGGGTGCCATCACCACCAAGGGTTGCGCTGCCGAGCCCTGGCCCGGCAATCCCGCACCCCGCATGGCCGAGATTCCCGGCGGCATGATCAATTCCGTGGGCCTGCAGAACCCTGGTGTGGCCGCTTTCGCCCGCGAGTCCGGTCCG
>CABUJL010000096.1 GCA_902491915.1 uncultured Collinsella sp. | reverse complement strand
GCGGTCGGCGGGGCCATTGTGGCTCTTGACAGCGGATTGGGTCATATGAGCGAAAGCCCGCCAGGGCGAGCAAGGTGCCTTGAAACGAGGCGGCATTGACCTTTTGGTCATGCCGCCGAAGTTGAAAGGCAGATTGCCGCTCTGGCGGGCTTGCAGCGTCGAGCAGTTGCGGCGTTTGGTAAAACGCCGCAACGAACTAGCTCAGCATTGCATCCATCATCTCGGAGTTGACGGAGTCGTCGGCAGACCACTCACCGTCGTCGTTGCAGGTGTACTTGAAGATAACCGTGGTCTTCCTGGGCTCGGTGGCCTTGGTCACATCGACCATAACCTGACCGGCCATCTTGTACAGCTCGTCATCGGAAGGAGCCGTGTCAAGCGCGGCGACCTTCTCCTGATACTGGGTGGAGAAGTCCTCGACGATCTTGTTCATAGACTTGCAGGTGATGGAGACCTCGGCGGTCGCGACACCCTTGTCTTCGTCGACCGTCACGTCGCCGATCTTGTAGTCAAAGCCCTCGAGATAGGTCTTGGCATACTCCTTGGGATCGATACCCAGCTGCTCGAACTCGTCGCCCGAAGCCTCCTCCAGACCAGAGAGGAAGTCGTCGCCACCGTTCTTGACCTCGTCAAACTGCGTCGTAAGATCCTCGGTAATGAGTTCCTCGATCGAAGGGCCTCCGCAACCGGAAAGCAAGACCACGCATGCAACCAAGACGGCCATGAGGGGCGCAAGCAGCAGCTTCTTTTTCATGTTGTTCCTCCCAATAAGCGGCACCGTGCTTCCCAGACACGGCGCACGTTGTAATAAGTAAGCCCATACTATCCACTTATGAACACCCTCGGCAACGCGAAGGCACGGTCGGTTCGTTTTAGCGTCCGAACGGTTTGCAAGCCCGCCCAACGTGCAATAAAACGCTTTCCCGCGGTGCAATAAAAAAGGTGGCCGGAAAACCCGACCACCCTTGCACATCCTTTGGATGCCGCAATTTACTTGCGGACGACCTTAACGATGGCGTCACCGGCGGCGACGGCGGACTCTGCCTCAACGGAAAGCTCGACGTCGGCGAACTCGGCGGTGTTGGACACGGCCACGACGACACAGTCCTTGTAACCGGCGGCAGCGATCTTGGCGCGGTCGATCTTGAGTATGGGCTGGCCGGCCTTCACGACGTCGTCGGCCTTGACGAAGCCCTCGAAGCCGTCACCGTTCATGTTGACGGTATCGACGCCAACGTGCACCAGAACCTCGATGCCGCTATCGGACTGCAGGCCCACGGCGTGACCCATGGTGACGGTCACCTTGCCGTCGCAGGGAGCGTAGACCAGATCGTCCTCGGGCCACACGGCGCAGCCCTTGCCCAGAACCTCGCCACCAAAGACGGGATCGGGCACGTCGGCCATCTTGATGACCTTGCCCTTGACGGGCGAGCACAGCACGTCGGCGCCAGCAGAAGCAGAGATGGAGGCCGGAGCAGCGGCAGCCGCGGGCTCAGCCTTCTTCTTGAACATGTCAAACAGACCCATACGTTTTCTCCTCTTGATTAAGCGCAACGTTGTGCGCATGCCTACGGTAATTATAGTGCCAAATGGTTCAAATGCTAAGGTGGGGACTCGAATCGCGAGCCCTTCCCGGTAGCGCTCGTGGAATGGAGCGTCTCCTTTGCATCGCGGATCGATAAGCCGAGTATCGCCCGCGCACGGGACGGGCAGAAGCGGGCGCGCCAAACCCGGCACTTCTTTTCGCTCTCGAGTCCTGTCGCCGCCTTGTCCCTAACACTTCCTGACACCGACCGAAGCGTGCCAAAATAAACCTGTCCCTTTTTGGTAGGTTTGGCGAGTGTGGATTTTTGGACGCTTAACTAGCGAGCGCGGATAATCTCCCACTTTGAGGCCGTCACCGAGCCAAAAACGGGAGATTATCCGCTCTCATTTTGGATAACCCCCCTTGTACCAAGCCGAGCTCCATGGTCAAGTAATAACGACTTCTCATCATTAGATTGTTTACATCAATTCTAATAACTATTTAATCCTTAAACTCGTTATTAGAATTGATATGATTGGCCTAATAACGAGTTTCCGGCACTAAAGATATGGAGGGCGCGATGCAAATCGAGGAGAACGGCCAGGGAACGCTCCGCAATAATCTATCGGGGAAATTGGCTTACTATTCGTTTTTTCCAACGCCCTTGCAATCATTGAGGCAGCTAAACCTCACCGAGGAAACCTATCGCACGCTTTCCGCATGCTCACGAAAGCTTGGAGAGCTTGAAGGCATGCTCTACTTTGTTCCCAACGCCGATATGTATCTGACAATGTACGTGCGCAAAGAAGCACTCCTTTCTTCGCAAATTGAGGGAACCCAGTGCACGTTTGACGACCTACTTAGTCCATCGCAAACACAACTCCATCATAAAGATGTCGCAGACGTCGTGAATTACGTCCGTGCTGTCGACCGCGGCGTAGAACTGCTCAAAAAGATGCCCTTGTGCACGAGACTTCTTAGGCAAGTTCATGCGGTCCTGCTGGACGGAGTGCGCGGAACGGAGAAGAATCCAGGCGAGCTGCGCTCCTCACAAAACTGGATTGGCCCCTCAGGCTGCACCATTGCAACCGCATCGTTTGTCCCTCCAAACATTGAAGATTTGAGTAACACGCTCCAGGACCTCGAACGCTTTATCAATGAGCCTCAAGTCGAAATGGATCCGATTGTGCGGGCGGCGCTCGTCCATTACCAATTTGAAACTGCCCATCCATTCCTAGACGGAAACGGTCGCCTGGGCAGGCTTCTCATTACACTTATGCTCATCAATGATGGCGTTCTTCATTCTTGCTTGTTCTATCCATCGTTCCAGTTCAAGAAAAATCGAAGCGAGTACTACCGGCAACTCACATCCGTAAGGGAGAGAGGCACTTACGAGGAATGGATAGAGTTTTTCTGCAACAGTCTTCTCGAAAGTGCGAAGGACTCGGTAGGGTCTTTAAAAAACCTTGTTGACCTCCATAACCGTTCCACAGCAACCATTACCGAAAATCTCGGAAGGACTGCTGCAAACGGGCAAAGGCTGTTGGGCATTCTTGAAGAGCACCCCATCGTCGACACCGCATTCATCGCTGCCCAACTCGATATCGGCAGGAGTACCGCGAGCGCGCTCGTCAAATCATTTGAAGAATTGGGTATCCTCCGTCCGCTCGACGAGTCAAGACAGAGATACCGGCAGTACGGGTATGAAGAGTATCTTTCGATTCTCAGGGAAGACGCCGAGCCGATTAGATAGGCATCGCAACCCAGGCAAATTAAAGCGAGCGTGGATAATCTCCCACTTTGAGCCTGCACACAGGCCAAAAACGGGAGATTATCCACGCTCATTCCTGAGTAGTCATTTATGAACGTCCCCAATGACTAGTCCGGCAACGCCGATGTTTCGGCAACGACAGCGAGCGAGCCGCATTCGGAGCAAGACGACGCCGCAGGTAGAGAACGGACAGCGAGCGGGTCGCATTTGAGACAAGGTGACGTGAAACGAAAGGGCGCTGACCTTCTGGTCGCGCCCTTGAAGTTGAACGTCAGATTGTCCAAATGCGGCCCGCGCAGCGTCGAGCAGTTACGGCGTTTGGTAAAACGCCGTAACTAACGTGCTCCGTACTGCTCGTAGTAGGCGTCGATGGCGGTCTTGAGCTCGTCGTCGATGACAACCTTGCCGTCGATCTCGTGGTTGTAGAGGGTCTCGACGACCTCAGCCATGGAGACGATGCTCGCGACGGGGAAACCGTACTTGGCCTCGATCTCCTTCTGCGCGGTGGTCACACCGCCCTTGCCGACCTCCATGCGGTTGAGGGACACGATCAGGCCCTTGATCTCGACATCGGCAGCAGCCTTGACCTTGGGATAGGTCTCGTCGATGGACTTGCCGCTGGTGGTAACGTCCTCGACCATGACCACACGGTCGCCGTCCTCGGGCTCATAACCCAGCAGGTTGCCCTTATCGGCACCGTGGTCCTTGGCCTCCTTGCGGTCGCAGCAGTACTTGACCTCCTTGCCGTACAGCTCGTGGTAGGCAATTGCGGTCACGACGGCCAGCGGAATACCCTTGTAGGCCGGTCCAAACAGCACATCAAAGTCGTCGCCAAAGTTATCGTGGATGGCCTGGGCGTAATACTCGCCCAGCTTCTTGAGCTGATAGCCCGTCACGTAAGCGCCGGCGTTCATAAAGAACGGGGACTGACGGCCGCTCTTGAGCGTAAAGCTGCCGAACTTAAGGACGTCGGACTCGACCATAAACTTGATGAACTCTTGCTTGTAAGCCTCCATGCGGGCTCCTCTCGTAATCGCGTACGCGCCTTCCAGTTTAGCGCAGGCGAAGCGTCGATGCGGGCGCGCTTTGGGGCCACGGCATTCTGTAAAGGCTTTGTCAGGGGGAATGGTTTTCCGAACAATGGGGTTGACATGTCAAACCCCCTCATCAAGAATACGGGCGGATTAAAAAGGGGTACGAGATACCCAAAGCGCGCTGCGCTCAGCCTTTAGGAGGTGTGCCATGGAAGGCAGTCCTAGTCGAAAAACCTGCATGTCGCCCTCGGCACGCCGCGAGGGCTCCGCACACGCATAAACGACACCGGCAGATCGCCAAAACCACCACAAAGGCACGCTGCACCCTTTGTGGGCTCAAGAGCTTGACGTGAGCGACATCTAGGTTTTTTGAAGCAAATACGACACGTACGCTAACTCCCCTCAACAAGGAGGACCCTATGCTGATGCTCAAAACCGTCACGGTACTCGAAGCCATCTCCAAGCGCCGCCGCACGGCGCGCCCTGCCGCTCATACCGGCCTGTCCAAGAACACCATATTCGCCGCCACCCATAGTGCCGAGGACGCCCTCGTACTGCTTGACGCCACGGCAAACGGCCTCACCGTCGAGCAGGCAACTGAGCGCCTGAACGCCGTCGACCCCAACACCATCGAGGCAACGACCAAAACGCTCGCCCGCCGCATCGCCGATGCGTTCATCGATCCCTTCGCCGGCATCCTCGCCGCGCTCGCACTGGTCTCGCTCTACATCGACGTGCTCGCCGTGCCCGAACCGCAGCGCGACCCCTCCACGGTCATCGTCATCGGCATCATGCTGCTGGTATCGGGCGGCATGAAGTTTATCCAGGAAGCCCGCAGCGGCAATGCGGCCGAGGCCCTCAAGGACCTGGTCTCCAACACTTGCACCGCCCTGCGCGACGGCGAGCGCATCGAGATCCCCTTCGACGAGCTCGTCCCCGGCGATGTAATCCGTCTCTCTGCCGGCGATATGGTGCCGGCAGATGCCCGCATCATCACCGCGCGCGACCTGTTTGTGATCGAGTCCGCACTCACCGGCGAGAGCGAGGCCGTCGAGAAGACCACCGCCGTCACCGTCGTCGAGGGCGCCGACGGCTCCGCACTGCCACTCTCTGCCTGCAAGAACATCGTCTTTACCGGCACCTCCGTGCAAAACGGCGCCGCCATGGCGCTTGTCGTTGCCACCGGCTCGGACACCTACCTGGGCGGCATCGCCAAGATGCTCAACGGGCGCGGCGAAAAGAGCGCGTTTGACCGCGGCGTCTCGAGCGTCTCCATGTTGCTCGTACGCCTCATGCTCGTTATGGCGCCGGCCGTCTTTGCCATCAACGCCGCCACCAAGGGCAACGTCATCGACGCGCTGCTGTTCGCCACGAGCGTGGCCGTGGGCATCACGCCGCAGATGCTTCCCGTCATCGTGACCACGAGCCTGTCGCAGGGCGCCAAGGACCTCGCCCGTCGCCAGGTTATCGTCAAGGAGCTGCCGGCGATTCAAAACCTCGGAGCGATGGACGTCCTGTGCTGCGACAAGACCGGCACCCTCACCGAAGACCGCATCGTGCTCGAGCGCTACCTCAACACCGATGGCAACGAGGACGCGCGCGTGCTGCGCCATGCGTTTTTGAACAGCTTCTTCCAGACCGGCCTCAAAAATCTTATCGACCTGGCCGTAATCGACCGTGCCGATGTGACGCCCTCGACCGTCGCACCCGATTCCATGCTGGGCCAGAGCCTGCGCGACCGCTACACCAAGGTCGACGAGGTTCCCTTCGATTTCTCGCGCCGTCGCCTGAGCGTAGTTGTCGCCGACGCCCAAGGCAAAACCCAGATGGTTACCAAGGGCGCTGCCGAGGAAATGCTCGAGATCTGCTCCTTTGTCGAGATCGATGGCATCGCTCAGCCGCTCACCGACGAGAAGCTCGCCCAGATTCGCAAGCAGATCGCCGGACTTAACGCCGAGGGCCTACGCGTAATTGCCGTGGCGCAGAAGACCAATCCGCGCTGCGTGGGCGAGTTTGGCATCGCCGACGAGTGCGACATGGTGCTGATGGGCTTTTTGGCCTTCCTCGATCCGCCCAAAGCAAGTGCCGCGGGCGCCGTCGCCACCCTCGAGGCCAAGGGCGTGGCGGTCAAGGTCCTAACCGGCGACAACGACCGCGTCGCCGCCACCGTCTGCGAGCAGATTGGTATCGATGCGAGCAACGTCTTGCTCGGCTCCGAGATCGATGCGCTCGATGACGCCGAACTTGCCAAGCGCGCCGAGAAAACCCACCTCTTCGCCAAGCTCTCGCCGCTGCAGAAGGCGCGCCTGGTACGTGTCATGCGCGAGATGCTCGGCCACACCGTGGGCTTTATGGGCGACGGCATCAACGACGCCGCCGCCATGCGTGCGAGCGATTGCGGCATCTCGGTCGATTCGGCCGTCGATATTGCCAAGGAATCCGCCGATATCATCTTGCTTCAGAAGGACCTGGGCGTGCTCGAGCGCGGCATCATC
>CABUJL010000095.1 GCA_902491915.1 uncultured Collinsella sp. | reverse complement strand
AAAGAACCCTCGGAACCGAGACTCGCCGCCGTTTTCGGACAGCCCGTCCGCATACGACGCAATCGCCTGTGCCCTGCGATACCCTCGCCTGCCCTCGCAATCGGCGCGGAGGCGCTCGCACAAATCCCCACGTGATACGTCTTTCACCCGTAGTGCAGAATCGGCAATCGCCAACCCGTAGGAGAACGGCGCACGCAGCAAGCAATCCTCCGCCGTGCGCCAAAACGACGTCACCCGCACGCCGTCGACGCGCTCGAGCGCGCCCGCAATCTGCGGACGCAACAACCTGCACCCGCCGCTCAACGTCACCGAACAGCAAGTCTTAACAAGGAAACGCGGCCCGAGCAGATCATTCGGCACCTCCAGACCCCATATCAGCGCGGCGTCATATCCCCAAAACGCCCAATCGGGATGAAATTTCGCAAGCCCTTTGATAGTCCTCAGCGCTCGCTCCGCCGGCGTCAATGCATCCCAATCATGCTGAAAACAGAACAGGTACGGCTCGGGCTCCGCGATATCGTCGGTTCCAACATGGCGTCGCAGCCACATGAGCTCGGTATTGTCATGCGTTGCGAGCAGCGCACCTTGCTTGGCCGTCTCCGCGAGCCGCGCGAGCATCCTATTCCGCGCCAACGTGTTGCGAGTCGCATGATTGTGTTTGAGAACGGTATTAGGCACTTTCATCACCACCACGTCAGACAAATGGACCATCGTCACCGTTGCCTCCGCTGACAAATGTCTTGATCTGTAACAGGAAGACAGTCTTTGAGCCTCTAGTTGTTACAGAACAAGATCTTTCGGCAGCCGCCAACCTTCCGTCTCAATCTGTAACAGTTACGGGCCCAAACAGCCGCCAAACGTTACAGATTGAGACAAAGTCAGGGCAGCAGGGCGACGCCAGTCACATCCCCTACTCCCACTCCTGCTCGTAGATGTTGAGCGACTTCACGTACCGCCCCTGGGCGCCCATGATGTCGCGGACCAGGCGCAAAAAGAAGCTGACGCACGAGGTGTCAAAGCCGTCCTGCAGATCCTCGGGATGCACCGCACCCGGTCCATCGACCGCCGTGTCACTCAGGCGCGCGATGTCATACAGATAGAGCTGTCCCGCCGTCAGCCAGACATCGTCGATGCAGGCGAGGCGCACCGCGATCGCGCCGTCGCTCCAATGCTCCTTTTGCACGATATGCGGGTCGTAGACATCAAAGCGACGGTCGGCACGCGTATCCTTCAGCGCAACCATGCCGTTCGCAGGATCCTTGTCCAAAATGCCAAAGCGCGAGAAATACTGCGTGTCGCGTACCTGCTCGAGCCGCTTGAGCGAGGCAGGCGAAAGCGATGCCGGCGGTTCGTCAACATACAGCTCGAGCAGCGTCTTGCCATGGCGATAGGGGCGCTCGAAGAGCAGCCAATCGGTAAATGCCATGTTGTAGGCCATGATTTCGTTTTGCGAAGGCTCGGTGCAATAGCTGAGCCACGGGTCGACAATGATCTCGAACTGTTCGCGTGCCGGCTCCAAAAACTGGAACTTCCGCAGCATCCAAAAATGGGCCATGTCGGCAATATCGTTGCCGACGGCTTCAGCCAGCTGCGCTCGGTCTAAAACGTGGTCAGTCACGGCATCCTCCTCAAACTGATGAACCTCAATTTGAGCTTACGAGGAGGGTGGGCAGCCACGACCAGCGCGGGCAAAATAGGCCTCCGGCTGCAAACCAGATGCTGACCAAACACTTGACGGGACACTTGACCGAATGAGCGCACCGCAAAGAAACCGCAGGTAGATATAGACAGTCAGTTCACTCATTTGAGGCAAACGCCCGCTACCACCACAGAAAGAGCAGAGTAGCACAGTCGCAAACGTCGACGAATGAACACTTGCACGTCGGCAAATGACAAAGTCGCCTGCGAACTCGCAAGGAGTGTCCCCGAATGCCGGCACATAAGGAACGTCCCCAGCTGCCGGCACTTGGGGACGTTCCTTTTGGGCCGGCATTCGGGGACAGCCCTTGACGATTCAGCTGTGGACAGCCGCCTTACAGCTCCAGCGCGTCGGCGACTTCGGCAGCGCAGGCCAGGGCGTCGGCCATAGCGTTCACCACGAGCGAGCTGCCGTTACGAGCGTCACCGGCAACATACACCGGCGCGGCATCCACAGCGACGCCGCCAACACGCGCCGCAAGATGCGAGCCCTCGGCGGCCATCACAGGCAGCGGACGACCAGCAGTGGCAACGGGCACGCCAACGGCGTCGAACACACCGTGCTCTGGGCCCGTAAAGCCGCAGGCGATGAGCACCAGCTGGGCCGGCACCTCGTGCTCGGAGCCCGCGATGCGCTCGGGCTTGCCAGCCGACCAATCCAGATCGACCACGCGCAGGCCCGCGGCCGCGCCCTTCTTGTCCAGCAGCACCTCGAGCGTATCCACGCCCCAAGCGCGCATCTCGCCGCCCATGACAGCGATGGCCTCCTGCTGGCCGTAGTCGGTCTTCTTAACGTTTGGCCACTGCGGCCAGGGGTTGCTCGCCGCGCGCGCATCAGGCGCCGCCGGCAAGAACTCAAACTGGCGCACGCTGCGCGCACCCTGACGTACCGCGGTGCCCACGCAGTCGTTACCGGTATCGCCGCCGCCAATGACCACGACGTCCAGGCCGTGTGCATCGACGACAGGCTCGCCGCCATCGAGCACCGAGACGGTCGAGGCCGTCAGGTAGTCCACGGCATACACCACGCCGGGTGCGTCAATATTCTCAGCAGCCAGCCCACGCGGGGCGCGAGCACCGGCAGCCACCACGACGGCGTCAAAGCCATTGAGCTTGGCCGCCACCGCAGGGTTCGTAACGTCAGCACCCAGCTCGAACACAATGCCCAGCTCGCGCATGAGCGCCACGCGACGCTCGACCACGGACTTCTCGAGCTTCATGTTGGGAATGCCGTACATGAGCAGACCGCCCGGGCGGTCGTCGCGCTCAAACACAGTCACGCGGGCCCCACGACGCGCAAGCTCCCATGCTGCCACCAGACCAGCGGGACCGGAGCCCACCACGGCAACCGTGGGTGCACCCTCCCCTGGCGGCTCAAAGCGGTGCGGACCGCCATTTGCCCACTCATGGTCGCTAATCGCGCGCTCGTTGTCATGGATCGTCGTGGGCTGGCCATCGACCGAGCCCAGGTTGCATGCGGCCTCGCACAGCGCCGGGCACACGCGACTCGTGAACTCGGGCATGGGCGAGGTGCGGTACACCAGCTCGTTCCACTCGGGAATCAGGTTGTGCAGCGGACAGCCGCTCGGACGTGCCTTGCCAAAGCTCGCGCCCATCTGACAAAACGCCACACCGCACATCATGCAGCGACTCGCCTGGGCACGGCGCGCGTCGTCGTCGAGCTCCACGTACAGCGGATCGAAATCGCGGCTGCGCTCCTCCACGGGGCGCAGCTCATGGGTCACGCGATCGATATCAAGAAAAGCACCGGGCTTACCCATGGCACTTACGCCTCCTTCTTGGTCGAAGCAACAGAGCTGGCGGTGGCGGGCGCAGCGCCAGCGACACCACCCGCCACATCAAAGCGAGCGACATCCGCGGCACTCGCGCGGCCGGTCACAATGTCAAACGCCAGCTCCTCGGCCTGCGCATGCGTCTTGCCCACGGCCTCGGCGGCGGCGACAATCGCCAGCACGCGCTCGTACTCGGTTGGAATGACCTTCACAAAGTGCTTGCTCATCGTCTCAAAGCTGTAGAGCAGCTTAATACCGCGCGGGCTCTGCGTCGCGTCCACGTGCTCCTGGATGAGCGCACGAATCTGCGCAAGCTCACCGGCCGTCGGGGCTTTAAGCTCAACGCTCTCGTGGTTCACACGGGCATCGAGCGTGCCGTACTGGTCAAAGACGTAAGCAACGCCGCCCGTCATGCCGGCGGCGAAGTTCTGCCCGACCTCGCCCAGGATGAGCGCCAGACCTCCCGTCATGTACTCGCAGCCATGGTTGCCGCAGCCCTCAACCACCACGGTGGCACCGGAGTTGCGTACGCCAAAGCGCTGGCCTGCCAGGCCGTTAATGAAGCCGCGGCCGCTCGTGGCGCCAAAGAACGCAACGTTGCCCACGATGATGTTCTCATCGAACTTGTAGGTCGCATGCGGGTTGGGGCGCACCGACACCTCGCCGCCCGAAAGGCCCTTGCCAAAGTAGTCGTTGGCGTCGCCGCACACGTTGAGCGTAATGCCGCGCGGCAGGAAGGCGCCAAAGCTCTGACCGGCCGAACCATCGCAATCGATGGTGATGGAGCCGGCGGGCAGGCCCTCGGGATGCGCCTTGGTCACCGCGTTGCCCAAGATGGTGCCCACGCAGCGGTTGACGTTGGCGATATCGGCGCGGAAGCGAATCGGACGCAGGTGCGCACGGGCATCGGCCGTATAGGGCACAAACAACGTGGAGTCGAGCGTCTTTTCGAGCTCGCTGTCCGCAGCCATCTGGGGCAGGAAGTGACGGCCGTCGGCACCCGGGATGTGGGCACCAAACTCACAGGTCGCGCTCGCCAGCACGGGCGACAGATCCAGCAGGTTAGCCTTGCGGTTGCCCGGGACCTCAATCTGGCGCAAGCACTCGGGATGGCCGACCATCTCGTCGACGGTGCGGAAGCCCAGGCGCGCCATGACCTCGCGCAGTTGCTCGGCAACAAAGAGCATAAAGTGCTCAACGTGCTCGGGCTTGCCGCGGAAGCCACGACGCAGGCGGCAGTTTTGCGTAGCGATGCCGGCCGGGCAGGTGTCCTGCTGGCAGTCGCGCTGCATGAGGCAGCCCATCGAGATGAGCGGCATGGTCGCAAAGCCAAACTCCTCGGCGCCCAACAGGCAGGCGACGGCAACATCGGTGCCGTCCATGAGCTTGCCGTCGGCCTCGAGCACCACGCGCGAGCGCAGGCCATTTTGTAGCAGCGTCTGCTGGGCCTCGGCAAGACCGAGCTCCAGCGGCAGACCCGCATGCCAGATGGAATCGCGCGCCGCGGCACCCGAGCCGCCGTTATGGCCGCTGATCAAGATCTTGTCGGCAGCGCCCTTGGCAACACCAGTGGCGATGGTGCCGACGCCGGCCTCGCTGACCAGCTTGACCGACACGCGCGCGCCGGGGTTGGCGTTCTTAAGGTCAAAGATCAGCTCTGCCAGGTCCTCGATGGAGTAGATGTCGTGGTGCGGCGGAGGCGAGATCAGGCCGATGCCGGGCGTGGACTGACGGACCTCGGCAATCCAGGGGTAGACCTTCTTGCCGGGCAGGTGACCGCCCTCGCCGGGCTTGGCGCCCTGGGCCATCTTGATCTGAATCTCGAAGGCGCTGCACAGATAACGGCTTGTCACGCCAAAGCGCGCGCTTGCCACCTGCTTGATCGCGGAGTTCTTGGAGTCGCCGTTGTTCAGCGGGGTCTCGCGACGCGGGTCCTCGCCGCCCTCGCCGGAGTTGGAACGGCCATGCAGGCGGTTCATGGCGATGGCCATGCACTCGTGTGCCTCTTTGCTGATGGAACCGTACGACATGGCGCCGGTGTTAAAGCGGCGGACGATGTTGAGCGCGGGCTCCACCTCGTCGAGCGAAACCGGCGTGCGACCGTTGGCATTAAAGTCCAGCAGGTCACGCAGACGCACGGCACGGCCGGTGCGGTGCAGGCGGGCGCTGTACTCCTTAAAGGTGTCGTAGCTGTCCTCGCGGCAGGCGGTCTGCAGCAGGTAGACGGTCTGCGGGTCGATAAGGTGATCCTCGCCGCCGAGCGGGCGCCACTTGGTCAGACCCAGCGTGGGCAGCTGATCGGGAGCCGGGCTCTTAAGGATAGCGAGCGCGGCGTCGTAGCGCTCATTCTGCTCGCGCTCGACGTCCTCGACACCCATACCGCCCACACGGCTCACCGTGCCGGCGAAGTACGCGTTGACAAACGCCGGAGTGAAGCCCACGGCCTCGAAGATCTGCGCGGAGTGGTAGCTCTGCACCGTGGAGATGCCCATCTTGGACATGATGGAGACGATGCCGGCGGTCGCGGCCTTGTTGTAGTTGGCGATGCCCTGCTCGGCCGTCACGTCCAGGTCGCCGCGTGCCACCAGGTCGCGGATGCACGCATGTGCGTTGTATGGATAGACGCCGCTCGCGGAGTAGCCCACCAGTGCCGCAAAGTCGTGCGGGGACACGGCGTCGCCGCACTCCACCACGATATCGGCAAAGGTACGCACGCCGGCGCGGATCAGGTGGTTGTGCACGCAGCCCACGGCGAGCAGCGACGGCACGGGCACCTCGCCCGCTCCGGCACGATCGCTCAACACCACGATGTTCACGCCGTCGCGGACTGCAGCCTCAACGTCCTCTGCAAGCCGCTTGAGTGCAGCCTGTAGCGCGCCCTCGCCGGCATCGCGGCAGTAGACGGCACGGAAACGGCGGGTCTTAAAGCCCACGCGGTCGATGGCGCAGACGCGGTCAAACTCCTCCTCGTTGAGCAACGGGCGCTCCAGGCGCACCAGCTGGCAGGCCGTACGGGAGTCCTCGAGCAGGTTGCCGTGGTTGCCCAGGTAGAGCGTGGTCGAAGTCACCATGTGCTCGCGAAGGGCGTCGATAGGCGGGTTCGTGACCTGGGCGAACAGTTGATAGAAGTAGTCGAAGAACGAACGCGTCTTTTTGGACAGGCAGGCCAGCGGCGCGTCGATGCCCATCGAGGCGAGCGGGGCCTTACCCTGCTGGGCCATGGGACGCACGACCTCGTCGACGTCATCCCAGTGGTAGCCGAGCTTGGCCATTCGCACGGCGGCGGACACCTCGGCGTCCTCGGCGGGCGCTGCCGCAACGGGCTCATCGAGCGCGTCAACGGTCAGCGTCTCCTCGGCGATCCAGTCGCGATAGGGCTTTTCCTTGGCGTAACGGGCGCGCAGCTCGTCGTTGTAGATGACGCGGCCGCGGGCAAAGTCGACCTCGAGCATCTGGCCCGGTCCCAGACAGCCGCTCGTCAGGATGTT
>CABUJL010000094.1 GCA_902491915.1 uncultured Collinsella sp. | reverse complement strand
CCATCGTTTTATAAGAAGTCGTCATACGTCAAACCAATCGACTGTTCAGCGAACGGGCGAACGGGCGAGCGAGAAAATGATACGTTTTCCTCCGTCGCATGCGGATCATTTTGCCCAGGGGAAAGCCGAGGCCGCGGACATATTCTTGCGCACGAGCTCGTCGCGCACCTGGGCCAGGCCCTGTTCCATACCCACCACGTAGGTCTGCGGATACAGGAAGCGCTTGAAAGCCGCATCCAGATGATCGAGCGCCCAAGCACAGCGCTCGCGCGCGTCCTGGATGCTCTCACGCGGAGCCACCGCACTGCCATCGCGCACGATCGGCACCAGCAGCTCGCGATACTCAAGTTCGGACACGTCGGTCACCAGGGCGGCATCATTCACGGCCACGAGGGTATTGCCGCGCGCGGCACCCTCCCCCGCCAGATGGTCCTCGTCGTAGATCATGTCGCAGACCGGGCCGCCAAAGCCGTCGTAATAACGGCGCACGCGTTGCACACCCGGGATCGTGCGCTTGTAGGGCTGTTCGGAGAGCTTGACCACCGGCGTCCATGGATCTGCCTCGCTCGCACGGCGGGCGGAAAGCTTGTACACGCCGCCCAGCGCCGGCTGGTCATAGCAGGTCGCGAGCTTGGTACCCACGCCAAAGCTGTCGATAGGCGCACCCTGGTCGAGCAGCGACTGAATCGTGTACTCGTCAAGATCGTTGGAAACCGAGATCCCCACATAGGGCAGGCCCTCGGCATCAAACCGGCCGCGAACATACTTGGAGAGCTTGGCGAGGTCGCCGGAGTCGATGCGAATAGCCGACAGACGCTCGCCCACCGCCTCCATCTCCTTGGCAACCGTAATGGCATGCTCACAGCCCTCGCGCACATCATAGGTGTCGATGAGCAGCGTACAGTTCTTGGGGCTCGATTTGGCAAAGGCACGGAAGGCCTCGAGCTCGGAATCGAAGCTCATCACCCAGCTGTGCGCATGCGTGCCAAAGACGGGAATACCGTAGCGGCGGCCGGCGAGCACATTGGACGTAGAGGAGCAGCCGGCAACGTAGCTCGCGCGTGCAACGGCCAGGCCGCCATCGGGACCCTGGGCTCGGCGCAGGCCAAACTCCGCCACGGGACGACCGTCGGCGGCGAGCACCACGCGCGCCGTCTTGGTGGCGACAAGCGTCTGGAACCCGACGATGTTGAGCAGCGCCGTCTCGAGCAGCTGGCACTCCAGCGCGGGGCCGGTGACGCGCACCATGGGCTCGCGTGGAAAGACGAGCTCGCCCTCGGGCACGCCGTCGATGTTTACATGCGCACGAAAATCACGCAGGTAGTCGAGGAATCCAGGCTTGAACATCGCGCCGCCGGCCGGGGCCTCAAGCGATGCGAGGTAGTCGATGTCCTCGGGCGTAAAGCGCAGATTCTCGAGCAGTTCGGCGGTGCCGCACATGACGGCATAGGCGCTGCCAAAGGGATGGTCGCGGTAAAACGCGGTAAAACAACCCTGCTCATTGGCCTTGCCGCTCTCCCACAGGCCCTGGGCCATAGTGAGCTCGTACAGATCGGTGAGCATTGCAATGTCGGTGGGATGCGAGATGTCGGTCAAAGCCATGGGGCGACCTTTCGGATGTGTGGTACAGAATTTGAGGGTTAGACGAGAGCAGAGGATGCGGACATGACACCCGATGCAAATCGGTTAGAGCAGGCCCATGCTAGTCAGGATCGTGTAGCCCATAAAGATGACAAACGCGATGAGGGCAAGGACAACGATGATTTTTTGAGCCGGCGCCATGCCAGGGATCTCGTTCTCGGCCGTGGGCTCCTTGGAGGTGACCATACGCTGGGCAAAGGTCATCTCGTCACGGCTCGGCTTGGGCTCGACGGACTTGGGACGAGCGGCCTTTTTAGGCTGAGGTTTAGGCGCGGCAGGTGCAGGCTTCGCAGCAGTGGGCTTGGGCGCGGGCGTCGGTGTAGACACGGCGTTCGCGGCGACCTCCTCGGCCTTCGTGCGCTCGGCACGCAAGGCAGCCAGCTCCTCGCGCTCGCGACGGGCCTCTTCCCGAGCCTCGCGGCGGGCCTTCTCAGCGCGGAGCTCTTCCAACTCAGCGCGCTCCTCGTCGGACAATGGTTGGGACTCAAGCTCGGCCATGGTGCAGCCCTTTCTTTCAAAAAAAGCCGCCGACACAATGTCAGCGGCTTATCAAATCCAAGGGTGGAGACGAAGGGAGTCGAACCCTCGGCCTCTGCCATGCGACGGCAGCGCTCTCCCAACTGAGCTACGTCCCCAGGACAAGTCGATATTTTACCTACGGCTCGCCAACTGTCAACGCCCAATAACCAGTCTTTTTGGAGCGTGGCTATTTTGACAACTTTTCGAACAGGCGATCCTCTCGATGATTTTTTAATCCCCGTCCCAGAAAAATCATCGGCGAACGTGCTACTTTGCGCTGGTAAGGACGCCGGTGGTGTCGAAGGCCGGGGTGAAGCTCTCGTCTACAGCGCCGCCCTCTTGCCAGAACATCGTCGTAAAGCCCAAGTCATCGGCATGGTCGAGCACCCGCTCGTACTCCCCGCGCGTCACGGCACGCGCCAGATCGCCGCCTTGCTCGCGCATGAGGGCATTGGGCGTGTACTGGTTCATGACCGAGATCGGCACGTCGCCCACCGTCTGCCACACCAGGTCCAGAACGCGGCACGAATCGTCCGCATGCCCCGGCAGCACCAGGTGGCGCACGATGATGCCGCGCTTCATGAGCCCGTCCTCGTCCACCAGCTCTCCCCCGCGGCGCTCAATCTCGCGCGCCATCTGTGCCAGGCCCGACACGGCCACACGCGGGTAGTCCTGAATATGAGAGAGCGACTGCGCAAGCCCGGCATCGGCATACTTAAAGTCGGTAAGCCACACGTCGACCAAATCGCCGAGCGCAGCCACGGCACTCGCCCGCTCATAGCCGCTCGTGTTGTAGACGATCGGGACGTCCAGCCCGCGCTCCCGCGCTGCGGCAATCGCGGCCGGCAGCAGGTGAGCATAATGCGTCGCAGTCACCAGGTTAATGTTGTTGGCGCCCTGGTCCTGCAGCTCCAGCATAATCTCGACCAAGCGCTCGGGCGAAATCTCAAGACCGAAATTGCCCGTCGAGATCTCGTGGTTTTGGCAGTAGACGCATTTGAGCGAACAGCCGCTAAAGAAAATCGTGCCCGAGCCGGCCTCGCCCGAAATGGGCGGCTCCTCCCACATATGGAGCGCCGCGCGGGCGACCTTAAGCGTGTCGTCGGCGCCGCACACGCCACGCGCGCCCTCGTCGCGTGCCGCGCCGCAACGGCGTGGACACAAATGGCAGGCAGGCGAAAAAAATTCGGTCAACGACGTCGGCATAAAAACATGCTCCAAAACAACGATTCAGCAGCTCAAACGTAAAGCCCCGGACAGCACAGACGGTTCCAAGCCCAAGGCGCCGTAATCGTCCGACACGATTTTTGTAATGTCAAGACTGGAATCGACAAAGTGCCGCTTTATGATGTAGGTATTCCGCCCCCCGCGGAGCAACTGGGTGAACCGTCGCGTTTATTTAGGGAGCCCACACAGTCGTACTTAGTACAGGTATCCTTCGTTGTTAAGGACGCTGGAACAGTCGATGAGGGCACCCACCTGTTTTAGGTGGGTTCATTTTCGTAACGTGGGGGGTGGTTTTCTTTTGCCGATTTTGCCAAAAATTGCCATCGCAGATTCCGTATGACACCCAACGGCACTCGGCAGAACCCCCGCCAACATCCCAATATCTGATAAGCACGTGATAATCGCATGGCACAAACCCCCGCACCCCCTCGGTCGAGTATCATGGGTCAGCTATGCCCTTTTGCGCGTAGCGCCCTTTGACCTTTTCCTTCGACGCTTGGCGGTTTTTTGATTCATGGCTTCCTCCACGAGCTTCATACCGTACTTATGCGTGGCGGCCGCTGCCTTTATCACGACCTTTCTCACGGTACCCCTGGTCAAGCGTCTGGCGATTAAGCTCGACGCCGTCGACTATCCCTCAAAGCGCCGCATTAACACTAAACCCATCCCGCGCATGGGCGGCACGGCGGTCTTTTTGGGCCTCGTCGTCGCCTGCATTGTGCAGATCCTAGGCACCTGGTACCTGGGCTGGCCGCCCGTTTTGGTACCGCACCCGCGCCTTCACATCAGCTACCCCGTGCTGGCACTCTCCTTTACCGTGATCTTTGCGACCGGCGCGATCGATGATGTCTTCCAGCTCAAGCCCAAGCAAAAGCTGGCCGGCCAGGTGCTCGCCGCGCTCATCGCCTGCATCGGCGGCTTAAAAATCGGCGTCATCATCAACCCGTTTGCCCCCGGCGAGATCATGCTTGGCTGGCTCGCCTACCCCATCACCGTGATCTACCTAGTGGCGTTCACCAACATCATCAACCTCATCGACGGCCTCGACGGCCTGGCCACGGGCATTTGCGGCATCGCATCGTTCACCATGTTCACGATGGCCCTGCTTTCGGGCCGTATCGACGCCGCCGCGCTCTCCATCGCGCTCTTTGGCTCGTGCGTGGCTTTTCTGCATTACAACTTCAACCCCGCGAGCATCTTCTTGGGCGACTCGGGGTCGCTGCTGCTGGGCTTCGCTTTGGGCTCCATCTCGCTGCTCAACGTGAGCCGCACCGCCGCGCTCACCTCGCTCATCATCCCGCTCATCGTGGCAGGCGTGCCCATCATCGACACGTTCAGCGCCATTGTGCGTCGCAAGCGCGCCCACATTAGCATCGGGCAGGCCGACAAGGGCCACATCCACCACCGCCTGATCCAAGAGGGCTACAACCAAAAGCAGGCCGTGCTGCTCATTTACGCCTGGTGCATCATGCTTTCGGCCGGCGCCGCCGCAATCAATAAGGTCGAGGTGCCCACGCGCGTGCTCATCTTTGTAGTGCTCGCCATTGGCTCGGCGGCCTTCGCCAAGCACCTGCACCTGTTTGAGCCCGTCTTGCGCCACCATTACAACAAGCGCACACACGAGGACGAGCTGGTAACCCCCGACGACCCCGCCTTTAAACAGGAGGAGCAGGCAGCCGAGGAGCGCAAGGAGGAGCGCCACCGCAGGCGCTAGGTTTTATTGCCGAGAAAGTGACTCTTTGCTGCTGGCCGCTCGCGACCGCGTCGCGACCGCCGCATAGCCCTCGCCCTACCGGCACCTCGCCCACTTACGCCCCACCCCTTTCAATAAACGCGTTATCATCTTGATCAATACGCATACGTTAGGAGCAATCATGCCAAACGAGAACAGCTACGAAGTCGCGCTGCAAAAGAGCAACGCCATTCGCGAGGGCTTGGCAAAGACGCCCGAGAAGTTCACCATGCTCACCGGCGACCGCCCGACCGGACGCTTGCACCTGGGTCACTACTTTGGCACCCTCAAGGGCCGCGTTGAGCTGCAGAACATGGGCGCCAAGACCAACGTGCTCATCGCCGACTACCAGGTCATCACCGACCGCGACACCACCGAGCATATCCAGGACAACGTGTACAACATGGTCATGGACTACCTTGCCTGCGGCATCGACCCCGACAAGACCATGATCTACGCGCACTCCGCCGTGCCCGCCGCGAACCAGCTCATGCTACCGTTCCTGTCGCTGGTGTCCGAGGCCGAGCTAGCGCGCAACCCCACGGTCAAGGCCGAGATGGAGGCCTCGGGCCACGAGCTCACCGGCCTTCTGCTCACCTACCCGGTGCACCAGGCCTGCGACATCCTGTTCTGCAAGGGCAACGTCGTGCCCGTCGGTCGCGACCAGCTGCCGCACATCGAGCTCACCCGCACCATCGCACGCCGCTTTAACAACCGCTATGGCAAGGTATTTCCCGAGGTCGAAGCGCTGCTGTCCGAGACCCCGCTGCTGCCCGGCCTTGACGGTCGCAAGATGAGCAAGAGCTACGGCAACGCCATCAACATTTCGATGACCGCCGAGGAGACGGCCAAGCGCATCAAGAAGAGCCAGACCGACTCCGAGCGCATGATCACGTTTGATCCCGAGAACCGCCCCGGTGTGTCCGGCCTGCTTTCGACCGCTGCCATCTGCACTGGTCGTTCCGAGGTCGAGATTGCCGAGGAGATCGGCATGGGCGGCTCCGGCCAGCTCAAGAAGTACGTGACCGAGGCCGTCAACGAGTACTTTGCGCCGATCCGCGAGCGTCGCCAGCGCTACGAGAACGATCTGGACTATGTGAAGGACGTGCTGCACGAGGGCAATCGTCGCGCCAACGAGATCGCCGAGCAGACCCTGGCCGAGGTTCAAGACGCCATGGGCATGGTGTACTAGGCAAAGCGCTTTCGCACAACATAGACGGTGAGGCCGAATCCTCACCGAAACAGGAACAGGCCCGCTGGCAGTTAGTTGCCAGCGGGCCTGTTCCCGAAGTACACCGTTGAATCGCACAGAGGGGAGGAATGCGAATCAAACTCAACAGGGCAGGCTTTTTCATCGCCTATTGCCTACTCCGTTGCTGAAACCAATATAGTTCACCGTGGTTTACTTTCTGGCGAGAATATACGCCAACACATCGTCTCCATAAGTTAACCCCGGTAAACCTACAACGGAAAACCACCACAAAGGGGACAGGCACCTTTGTGGTGGTTTTGGCCACGGCAGAGCCGCTAGAGCCCTGCTGACCAGCGACAGGCGACCAAGTCGACGTGCATGGGGTCGACAAACATCACGCCCTCCCCCAGCAATAGTTCGCGCTGAGCATCGGGGCCGCCAAACGCAAAGCCCTCGCAAATGCGGCCATCGGCAAACACCACGCGGTGACAGGGAATCTCGCCGGGGCGCGGATTGCTATGCAGGGCATACCCCACGTACCGCGCACTTCGTGGACGACCGGCAAGCAGCGCCACCTGACCATACGTGGCGACCATCCCCTCAGGGATCTGCTCGACTACCTCGTACACCCG
This sequence comes from uncultured Collinsella sp., assembly GCA_902491915.1. GTDB lineage: Bacteria > Actinomycetota > Coriobacteriia > Coriobacteriales > Coriobacteriaceae > Collinsella. Next base: position 91 of record CABUJL010000094.1, on the reverse strand, counting down.
TTCAAAAAAGCCCTCAGATCCCATCGCATGCTCCTTTCAACCGAAACCAGCATAAACCACCACAAAGGTGCCTGCCCCCTTTGTGGTGGTA
>CABUJL010000093.1 GCA_902491915.1 uncultured Collinsella sp. | reverse complement strand
GCACGTCTGCCGTGGTGCCCCAAGAGCTCGTGACGCTCAACGCGGTGGAAGATTATATGGAGCGCGTGCTGGCGCAGGCGCTCTCGACGCTCGACGGTCCGGTCGATATGCTCGACCGCGCGGCACAGCTGCTCGGCGGGCTTGAGCCGGGTGAGGTCGATGGCGCGCTCGAGGCGCACGTGGACCGCAATCGAGCTTTCGACGACATCCCGATGGCCGCCGGCAAGCCCGAGGCTTGCTCGCTGCTGCTGATGCTCGTTCGACAGGGTGAGGCTGCCCGCCGCATGCTGCCGACGGCGCCGATCGTCTCGGCCCGTTCGTTTGTTGAGCGCGCCTGGCCGTACATGCTCGCGTGGTCCGACCTGGGGCTGAGCGGCAAGGAACGCATGACGGTCGATTCGCTGGCGCGCGCCGAGGTGCGCCGTTTTGCTGACGAGGATACGAGCGAGCGCGTGCGAAACGAGATGATGGGCGTGCTGGGCGAGCTTCTGGGTATTTCGCCCGAGCAGATGGAGGAGCTGCGCTCTGAGGACGGTCAGCGTCGTTTGCACGAGGGAATGAAAAAGTTCGAGGGCGAGGTTCAGGACGCCATCGATAAGATGATGGGCGGTCAGGGCGGCTCGCAAGGTAGTCCCCAGGGTGGCCCGATGCCGCATCCGCCGGTTGATCCGAGGCAGTTCCCCTTTTTCTCGCAGAACTAACTATGGGATAGGATTCGCTTCCAGCCCCGACACTTCAACTAAGCATCTTGGCCCCGTTGTGTTATTCTAGAACAGACGTTCGTGAATGATGTGCGGGGCCTTGTCTTGCGCTGTGCTTGTGGCGAGGGGAGGTCGGCTTGGTTATCTTGGGCATTGACCCCGGTTTGGCTCATACGGGTTGGGGGATTATCGAGGAGCGGCGTGGCGAGGTTCGCTGCCGTGCCTACGGCTGCATCGAGACCAGTGCCGGAAGTCCGCTCGCGGTGCGCCTGTCGCATATCGCCCATGACCTTAAGGATGTCGTCGAGCATTATCGACCCGACACGGCTGCTGTCGAGAGCATTTACTTTGGCGCCAACGTTCGCTCGGCCATCCCTACGGCGCATGCCCGCGGTGCTGCACTCGTAGCGCTTTCGGAATGCGCGCTCGAGATTGGCGAGTACACGCCCATGCAGATCAAACAGGCTGTGGTGGGCACCGGCGCCGCGGACAAGCGGCAGGTCGCCTACATGGTACGCACGCTAACACAGCTCGACCACGACCCGCATCCCGACCATGCCGCCGATGCCCTGGCCTGCGCCATCTGCCACGTAAACCTCAGCCGCACCCGCGCCCTCACCGGTGGCGAGTTCTATCAACAGAGAGGAACCGGATACTGATGATTTCCCAGCTCCACGGAACGCTTGTCGAGTCCACGATGAGCTCTGCTGTCGTCGATGTGTCGGGCGTTGGCTTTGAACTCGGCATCTCGGGCAGCACTGCGGCCACGTTGCCGACGCCCGGCGGCGAGGTCCGTCTCTACACGCGTATGCAGGTGCGCGAGGACGCCATGACACTTTTCGGTTTTTCCTCAAAGGATGAGCGCACGATGTTCGACCGGCTCGTGTCCGTCTCGGGCGTTGGCCCGCGCCTGGCGCTTGCCGTGCTTTCCACCTATACCGTGGGGCAGCTGTATTCGCTGGTGATGGCCGAGGACGACAAGGGCATGGCCAAGGTACCCGGTGTGGGCAAAAAGACAGCTCAGCGCCTGATCCTGGAACTCAAGAGCACCTTTGCCAAGGATAAGGGCTTTGTGCCGGTCGACGTGATTCCCGGACAGGTTGCGATGCCCGTGCCCGCTGCCGCTCCCTCGGCGATCGACGATGCCCGTGCGGCACTCCTTTCCATGGGCTTTAGCCCGCAGGAGACCGATGTTGCCCTGAGCGGGTATGATGGGCAGAATATGCGTGTCGAGGATTTGCTCGGCGCGGCGCTTAAGCGACTTGGAATGGATGCGTGATGTGGGAAGCCGATGACTCTCAGGACCTGTGGGCGACGCCCGGCAACTCGCCGGCGGCATCCATGGCGCACGGCGAGCGCATGGTGGGCTCGGGGCTGACGGCCGAGGACCTCGATGTCGACCGCACTTTGCGCCCCCAGCGCCTGGACGATTACTGTGGCCAGGAGCACATCAAGCAGAGCCTGCGCGTGTTGATCGAAGCGGCGCAGAGCCGTGGCGAGACGCTCGACCACGTGATTTTCTCGGGTCCTCCGGGCCTGGGCAAGACCACGCTGGCCACCGTTATCGCCAACGAGCTGGGCGCTCAGATCAAGACCACGAGTGGCCCTGCCATCGCGCGCACGGGCGACCTGGCGGCCATCCTTACTAACTTGCAGCCGGGTGATGTGCTGTTTATCGACGAGATCCACCGCCTCAACCGTTCGGTCGAGGAGGTCCTGTACCCCGCGATGGAGGACTTTGCCCTCGATATCGTGATTGGCAAGGGTCCGGCGGCGCGCTCGATTCGCCTGGATATTCCCAAATTTACGCTGGTAGCGGCAACGACCCGCTCAGGCATGTTGACAGGCCCGTTGCGCGACCGCTTTGGCATTTCATATCGCCTGGATTACTACACGGTCGAGGAGCTCGCGCAGATTGTGACGCGCTCGGCGACTATCCTGGGCGTGACGATCGATCATCCCAGTGCACTCGAGATCGGCTCGCGTTCGCGCGGTACGCCACGTCTTGCCAACCGCCTGCTCAAGCGCGTGCGCGACTATGCACAGGTGCGCGGCAACGGTCCCATTGAGCTCGATATCTGCCGTCAGGCGCTCGAGTTCTTCGAGATCGACGAGCTCGGTCTGGACTGGATGGATATTCGTATCTTGGAGACGCTTGCCAAGACGTTCTCCGGTCGTGCCGTGGGACTTACGACCCTTGCCAGCGCGGTGGGCGAGGACCCGGGCACGCTCGAGGATGTCTATGAGCCCTATTTGCTGCAGTGCGGGTTGATGATTCGTACGCCGCAGGGCCGTCAGGCAACCCTTCGCACCTTTGAGCACCTGGGGATTGAACCTACCGTTTAGGGCGCTTTGTTTTGGCGGGCTGTTGGACTATCGCTGGGCATCGGGTAAACATATCGCCGTTCATCGGTTATGGGCGTTTTACTATTGCGCGCCCGTGCTATGCTGAATTGGTCTTTTTCTCATTCGGTAACGAAAGGACCGCCCATGCCTACTGACATCGAAATCGCACGTTCTGTCACGCCACTGCCTATTACCGAGGTGGCCAAGAACGCCGGCGTCGACGTTAAGCACCTGATTCCGTACGGCTTCGACAAGGCTAAGGTCGACTATTCACTGCTCAACGAGCCGACTGATCACCAGGCCAAGCTTGTCCTCGTGACCGCCATCAACCCCACGCCTGCGGGCGAGGGCAAGACCACCACGACCATCGGTCTGGCCGATGGCCTGCGTCGTCGCGGCGTCAAGAGTGCCGTGGCCCTGCGCGAGCCTTCGCTCGGCCCCGTCTTTGGCGTTAAGGGCGGTGCTGCCGGCGGCGGCTGGGCTCAGGTCATCCCCATGGAGGATATCAACCTGCACTTTACCGGCGACTTCCACGCTATCGGTGCCGCCAATAACCTGCTGGCCGCCATGCTTGATAACCACATCCAGCAGGGCAATCAGCTCGGTATTGACGTTAAGCGCATCACTTGGAAGCGCGTCGTCGATATGAACGACCGTCAGCTGCGCCACGTCATCGACGGCATTGGCGGTAAGGCCCAGGGCGTGCCGCGCGAGGACGGCTTCGATATCACCGTTGCCTCCGAGGTCATGGCAATCCTGTGCCTGTCCACGAGCATCAACGATCTTAAGGAGCGCTTGGGCGAGATCGTTGTCGGCTACAGCTATGCCGGCGAGCCCGTCCGTGCCCGCGACCTCAAGGCCCAGGGTGCCATGGCCGCGTTGCTTAAGGACGCGCTCAAGCCCAACCTGGTGCAAACGCTCGAGGGCACGCCCGCGTTTGTCCACGGCGGTCCCTTCGCCAACATTGCCCACGGCTGTAACTCTATCATGGCCACGCGTATGGCGATGCGCTTTGGCGATGTTGCCATTACCGAGGCCGGCTTTGGTGCCGATCTGGGTGCCGAGAAGTTCCTCGACATCAAGTGCCGCATGACGGGCGTTCGCCCCAGCGCCGTCGTGGTCGTCGCCACTGCCCGCGCGCTGAAGTACAACGGTGGCGTCGCCAAGGCCGATCTCAACGAGGAGAACCTCGAGGCACTCAAGGCTGGCATGCCCAACCTGCTGCGTCACGTCGACAACATCCAGAACGTATATGGTCTGCCCTGCGTGGTCGCCATCAACCGCTTCCCGACGGACACCGAGGCCGAGCTTGCGCTCATTGAGTCCGAGTGCCAGAAGCTCGGCGTCAACGTTAAGCTTTCCGAGGTCTGGGCCAAGGGCGGCGAGGGCGCGCTCGAGCTTGCCGATGAGGTCATGCGTCTGATTGAGCAGCCGAGCGAGCTCAAGTTTGCCTATGAGGACGGCGCTGATGTCGCTGATGCCCTCGAGGCCGTTGCCACCAAGGTCTACCGCGCCGACGGCGTTGACTTTACGCCGGCCGCCAAGCGCCAGCTCGCCGAGCTGCGCGAGAATGGCTTTGGCAACCTGCCGGTGTGCGTCGCCAAGACGCAGTACAGTTTTAGCGACAACGCCAAGGCCCTGGGCGCTCCCGAGAACTTCCGCATCACGGTGCGTGAGCTCAAGGTTTCCGCCGGCGCCCACTTTGTGGTCGCACTGACTGGCAGTGTTCTGACCATGCCGGGCCTGCCCAAGGTCCCTGCGGCCGAGAACATCGACGTCGACAACGACGGCAACATCACCGGCCTGTTCTAAGCTCGCTGCTCATAGCCGCTTGCCCGCCCCGTCGCGCCTACCAAGGCCCGGCGGGGCTTTTTGATCCTTAGGCCCGCGCATGTCTTGTAGATACCGACGGACTCTGCCCATCATAGGCTTTTGCGCTGGTAGAATGCATGGATAACTTGATGCTTACAGGCGACGGAAAGGAATCGTTGCATGGATCAGGACAAGACAACCGTGATGGGCGGCTGCGGTTCCGCGCAGGCTGGCGATAGCGCCGATGCGACCCGCGTTGTTCCCAACCCCGGTTATGTCGACCCCGCCGCGACGCAGCCTTCTGCCGAGCCCACACGAGTTATGGGCTATGGCGACGCGGCGCAGGACCCTTACGCTGCATCTTTGCAAAGCCCCTATGGCAACGCGGCGGCAGACCCGTTTGATTACGCGCCGCAGGATTCTTATGCCGCCTCGACGCCGAATCCCTATGATGACCTGCCGCAGAATCCCATTCCGCAGCCTCAGCAGACGACGTATATGCCTCGCACGGCGCAGCCTCGCTACGAGTCGCGCGAGCCGTATCGCGAGTACCCCAAGTCGATTCCGCAATATGGCGAGGACGAGGAAGAGGCGCCGTCGCGTTCGTCGAGCGTGATTAAGAAGATCCTCATCGTGCTGGCGATCTTCTTTGCGCTGTCGGTTGTGTTTGCCATCGTGTCGGGCATGCTCAACAAGCGAGGGAGTTCAACGGCCGATACCACTGCCGAGCAAACCGAGTCCGCCTCGTCTAGCACCGTCGATCTGAGTGATATCCCGGGGCAGTACTGGTCCAACGCCAAGAAGATCCTCAAGTCGCGCGGCGCCGATCTTTCGAATGCCGTGGTCCTGACTGATGATGGCTCAACGCCCGTCGTCGATGCCAACTGGGTCGTTACTTCTGCCTACTATAACGACAACGGCAACCTCGAAATTCAACTCACGCACAAGAACAGCTCGGGCAGCTCGTCCGACGGACAAAGCGGTACCGACAGCTCGAGCTCCAATACGCTGGAGGACTTGAGCAACAAGGCACAGGAGTTGGGAGACAAGGCGCAAGAGCTGGGCGACACGGCACAAAACCTGGGCGATACCGCGCAGAACTTGGGCGGCATGGCGACGGATGCCTGGAACGCCCTGCAAAACGGCATCTCGGGCGCGCAGGGAAACTAGCTGACGAGCGGAGCGGGGCTACAGCTGCTCGGCCGGACGCTCGGGCGAGCTGAAGCCCGAATCAAACGTGACGACGCATGAGACATCGGGCCGGCGCTCGTGCACGATGCGCGTGACGAGCTCCAGCAGCTCCTCGTCGGATATGTCAAAGCCGTCGGGACGCACCAGGTCAAACGAAACGAACCCGTCGTGCTCGTGCAGATCGTGGATGGAGAGCGCGGGATCGATCTGCATGACGCCGCGCTTGACCCAGCCGCGCAAGTCATCGCCGGTTGTCGCGATGGGGTCGCAGTGCAGCGTGATACCAATGCCCATCTGGCGCTTGATGTCGTGCTCGATGGTGTCCAGAATCTCGTGGTGCTCAAACGCGTCGCCCTCGCCGGGCATCTCCACGTGGGCGCTGGCAAACTGACGACCGGGGCCGTAGTCGTGCACCATGAGGTCGTGTGTGCCCAAGACCTGCGGATAGGACATGATCTTGTCGCGGATTGCCTGGACGAGCTTGGGGTCGGGCGCTTGCCCCAGCAACGGGCTGATGGCGTCGCGCACCAGGCCCAGACCGCTGATGCAGATGAAGACGCCCACACCCAGGCCTGCCCAGCCATCGAGATCAAAGCCGGTCGTCTGCGAAATAAGCGCCGCCACCAAGACCGAGCCCGAGGTGATGACGTCGTTTTTGGAGTCCTGCGCCGTGGCGATGAGCGTCTCGGAATCGATGCGGTTGCCCAGCGTGCGGTTGAACGCTGCCATCCAGAGCTTAACGAGCATGGACGTAGCCAGTGCCGCAAGGGAAATAAACGTGTAAGCGGTGGGCGAGGGCTTGATGATCTTAGTGACCGACTCGAGAATCAGGTTGATGCCGACGGCGCAAACCAGGACGGCGACGAACAGGCCGGCTAGGTACTCGTAGCGGCCGTGACCATAGGGGTGGCCTTCGTCTGCCGGGCGGCTGGCAAGGCGGAAACCGAGCAGGCTCACAATGTTGCTCGAGGCATCGGAGAGGTTGTTGAAAGCGTCGGCGATGAGGGAGACGGAGCCGGCGAGCAGACCCGCGATGCCCTTGGCCAGGCACAGGGTGATGTTGAGGCCAATGCAGATGAGGCTTGCGGAAAAGCCCGCGTTGGTGCGGCAAGATGCATCGACC
>CABUJL010000092.1 GCA_902491915.1 uncultured Collinsella sp. | reverse complement strand
GCCCGGCAAAGACGTGGAGTATGCCACCCGGCTGAAGACGCTCTTCGATGCCATGAAGCTCGAGAACGTCACGGTGCTGGACTATGTCGACGACATGGCAGCCCTCATGCACGGCTGCGACCTGGCAATCCTCAAATCGGGCGGACTCACGGTCACCGAGTGCCTCTGCGCTCATCTGCCGATGATCCTACTGGGCAAGTCCTATGGCCAGGAAAAGGCCAACACCACCATGCTCACCGGCATGGGCGCCAGCATGCACGTCACCACGGCACGAGAGCTCATCGTGACGTTGCGCCATCTCCACGATCACCCGGAGTCACTCAAGGCGCTGCTCATCAATGGCGAAGTGCTGCGCCGTCCCCGCGCAGCCGAAGACATCGCCGTCGCCACCATGGAACTCGTAGGCAAACCCCAAAAGCGCAAACGAGCCTTCTGCCGCTTCTACTGGGGCGGAAAACCCGCGCATATCCGCTAGCATTGGATTGTCCGCTTACCTGCGGGAGGCCCCTATATATCATCTCATGCTCAAACATTCTCGCTTCGCTGCGAAACTGCGCGTGGGACGATATATAGGGGCCTCCCGCAGGTAAGCTACGTTAACGTACTAGCAGCTACACTAGATTCTCCACCATTAGAATCTGCAAAGGCAAAACCGGAAAATATAAATATGGTAAGCCGATACGAGAAAGGAGATGTTCCTTTATCGTATCGGCTTACTAGAAAGAAAGGCTTTTATTTTTCAAGCGAGTAGCCGCCCGCCCGCCTCTCTCACATATCGTTCCACGCGCAGTTTCGCAGCGAGCGAAGCGACGCGAGAATGTTTGAGCATGGAATGATATGTGTGAGAGACGGGCGGGAGGGATACGAGCGCCCCCGCGAGAATGTTTGAGCATGGGATGATATATAGGCGGGTCGGGCCGGTCAGCGGACAGTACGTAAACGACTAAGCGACGCCGCTAGAACCGAAACCGCCGGCTCCTCGGTCGGTTTTATCTAGTTCTTCTACTTCTACGAGGTTGACCGTGGGGACTTCTTGGATGACGAGCTGGGCGATGCGGTCGCCTTTGTTGATTTGGATGTTGTTCGTGGGGTCTAGGTTGATGAGGATGACTTTGAGCTCTCCTCGGTAGTGGGCGTCGATGAGGCCAGGAGTGTTGACTATGGACAGGCCTTGCTTAATGGCCAGGCCGCTGCGGGGCTGGACGAAGCCGGCGTAGCCGTCGGGCAGGGCGACAGCTAGGCCCGTGGAGACCAGGCGACGCTCAAAAGGCTTGAGGGTGCAATCCTCGTTGGCTCGGAGGTCAAGACCGGCATCCGTGGGATGTGCGTATTTGGGAAGCTCGACCGTGGGGTCGAGACGCTTAATGTTAACGGTAATGTTGGACATGAAATCACCTTAGCTTGTCGAGCTCTTGCAGAAACTCATCGACGTCTTTGAAATCGCGATAGACCGAGGCAAAGCGGATGTAGGCCACTTTATCGATCTTGGCCAACCGCTTAAGAACCATATCGCCCAGCTCATGGGACGTAACAGCCGTGAGCGTACGGGAGCGAAGCTCAACCTCAATATCGTCAATGATCTCGTTGAGCTTTTTAGTGTCGATATCTCGCTTGATCGTGGCGCGCATCAAACCGACCAGCAGCTTATTGCGATCGAACCGTTGCTTGGATCCGTCTGACTTAATGACCTCGATAGGGTCTTCACAACGCTCAAATGTCGTAAAGCGATAATTGCATGAGCAGCATTCGCGACGGCGCTTGATGGTGTTATTTGATTCCTGCATGCGGGAATCAACGACGCGGGTATGTGCCTTGCCGCATTTGGGACAGCGCATGGTACCTCCTCTAAAACGATTACAAGGGTACCATGCGACGGTACTTAAATCTTAGGAACGTGCGGGAACTTTAAGATGTGCACCGGCATCGAGCGAGCCATGCTCCAGGTGATTGACGTTGCGGATCATATCAGAGGTCTCCTGCGTGGAAAGACCCTCAATCGGATGCTCCTGGGCTAGCGACCACAAGGAATCGCCAGACTGAACACGGACGGTCTCGTAGGTAACGTTGGATACCGACTCGGCATATGCGGCGTGACGAGCGCTGAAGATCGAGGTGGCAAGTACAAAGAAGAGCGTGAGCGCAACGGCCAGGGCGACAATCGTCGAAGCCTTTAGGGCAACGGGGGCCGAAGTCGTGGCGACGCACTGGCTGCGGACGGGCTTGCCAGGCAGTGTTTGGAAACCAGAGCGGCCGCCTTTAACAACCGTGAAAGCCGGCGCCGCAGGCGTCTCGAACTTAAGGGCGAGGTTTCCCTGGACCATATCCGTTGCGTTCATCATGTTCTCCTCTCGCGTGTTTTGCTGAGAACAGTTTTATCAAGCCGCGCGGACAAAAATGTCTAGCGCGAGAACGAATGTTCGGTTATTATTATCTTCGAACAGTTGTTCCTGTCAAGCAATAATCGAACATTTGTTTGACATTGGCAGAGAGGATCCCCTGATGGCTCGCAAAATTACCAAGCGTCAGCAGCAGATTTACGACTTCATCAAGGAATATCAGCAGGAGAAGGGCTATCCGCCCAGTGTGCGCGAGATGGCATCGGCCGTAGGCCTCTCCTCCCCCAGCACGGTGCATGCTCATCTCTCTGCCCTGGAGGCTCGAGGGCTGCTCAAGCGCGATGCCACCAAGCCTCGCGCCCTAGAGCTTTTTGATGAGGACGGATCCTCCGTCTCGATTTCCAAATCCGATGAACCCATAGCGCCCCGTGGAACGGTCTCACTGCCGCTCGTCGGTCGCGTCGCGGCTGGGATTCCCATTCTGGCCGAGCAAAATATCGAGGACACCTTTACCATCCCGACCGAAATCGCCACAGACCAGGGCTCCTTTATCCTTGAAGTGCACGGCAACTCAATGATCAACGTCGGCATCTACAACGGTGACTACATTATCGTTCGCGAGCAAAAGAGCGCCATGAACGGCGAAATCGTCGTGGCCATGATCGATGGCTCGGCGACCGTCAAGACGTTCTACAAGGAGCAGGGGCGCGTGCGCCTGCAGCCCGAGAACGACACCATGGAGCCCATCTATGCGACGAACCCCGTTATTTTGGGTAAGGTTGTCGGATTAATGCGCCGGTTCTCGTAATGCAAAAACGCATCACCATATTTGATACCATCCGCGGGTTTACGATGCTATCGATGGCAGGTTTCCACGCCTGCTACGATTTGGCTTACCTATATGGATGGGATATGCCATGGTTTACCGAAACGGTTTTCCAGGATATCTGGCGCGCTAGTATCAGCTGGGTATTTTTGTTTATCGCCGGCTGGATGTGCACGCTCTCGCGTAATAACGGTAAGCGCGCCCTCAAATACGCAGCCGCAGCCTTGATCGTATGGATGGCAACGACACTGGTAGCAGTCGACGATTCGGTAAACTTTGGCATCATTTATTGCATGGCGGCGTGCACCGCGGTGGTTGCACTCACCTGTCCGCTACTCCAAAAAATACCGGGCTCGTGGGGCATCGCAGTGTGCCTTATTATATTTGCCCTAACCTGGGGCATTCCAAAAGCGGTCTACCCACTCCCCTACCTGGCATGGCTAGGATTCCCAGGCCCGGGTTTTGTTTCGGGAGACTACTATCCGCTCATTCCGTTTGTCTTTATGTACCTTACCGGCTTTTTTACTGCCCAGGCAGCACAAGCATCAAGCCTCGAAGCGCCAGCATGGGCATACGCCAACCCCATCCCGGCGCTCGCGGTCCTCGGACGGCATGCCTTACCGTTCTACCTGCTCCATCAGCCTGTCATTCTAGGCGTGCTAGAGCTCGCCTATTCCGTACGATAGCGCTCGAGACGCGGCGCGATTCGGGCCGGCAACTTTGCCACAATGCGAACGCCGTCCTCGAGATATTCCTCATGCAGAAGGGTTCCCTGCTCATGTACCAGCGCGATGAGGGCGCCCTCGCGATACGGGATATCAGCGGAGAGCAACACATCGGTGGCAGCCGCCTCACGAGCAATGCGGTCGACGAGATCGTCGAGCCCCTCGCCCGTCTGGGCCGAGAACAGCACGGCCTCGGGATAGCGTCGATGGAAACTCAATCGGTCAACGCTATCGAGTAGGTCAATTTTATTGAACACCGTAAGCGTCAAACGCTCGCCGGCACCAATCTCGTCAAGAACGCGATCGACTGCCTCGAGCTGGCGCTCGTAGTCCTCGTCGGAGGCATCAACAACTTTAAGGATCAGGTCGGCACCAAGGACCTCGGACAGCGTGGACTTAAAGGCATCAACGAGACCATGCGGTAGCTTTTGAATAAAGCCAACCGTATCGGTAATGGTCATACCACGACCGCCGGGCAAGCGATACGAGCGCGTCGTCGGATCGAGCGTGGCAAACAATTTGTCCTGTGAAAGCACCGTAGACCCGGTCAGGCGATTGAGCAACGTCGACTTACCGGCATTGGTATAACCGGCTAAGGCAACGCGAAACGCCGGCGACTCGATACGACTCTTTGACTGGACATCGCGGCGCTGTTCAACCTGCTTAAGCTCGCGACGAAGCGCGGCAATCTTGTTGCGAATCAAACGTCGGTCAACCTCGAGCTGGCTTTCGCCCTGGCCAAAGCGCGAACCAATGCCACCGCGTGTCTGCTCTTTAGCAAGATGGCTCCACATACCGCGCAAGCGAGGCAACAGATACTGCAATTGGGCTAGCTGTACCTGCAGGCGGCCCTCACGGGTCTGAGCGTGCAGGCCAAAGATATCGAGAATCAACGCCGTGCGGTCGATAATCTTAACCGGTTCGCCCACGGCTTTCTCAAGATAAGACTGCTGCGAGGGCGTTAAATCGTCGTCGAAGATAACAACATCGACATCCATACGATGCACGAGCCCGCAAAGCTCCTCAACCTTACCGGAGCCGATAAACGATTTTGGATATGGCTTAACCAGGCGCTGTGACAAACGCGCCACGCACTGGGCGCCAGCCGTATGGGCCAGGCGCTCAAGCTCGTCAAGCGAACGATCGAGCGGCCAGGCGTTATCGCGCCACTCAACTCCGACAAGAACGGCACGTTCGGGCTCAGGCGCCGTGGGAACGAGGGGAAACCGAGCCATTAGGCCGCCTCGATACGGTGAAGGATGTCATCAACGACCTCATCGATCGTAAACTCGTCCATATCGAACCACACGATGCGGTCATCGCGTTTAAACCACGAAAGCTGACGCTTGGCATAGCGACGCGAACGAATCTTGATGAGTTCGCGAGCCTCATCCATAGAAATCACGCCGTTAAAGGCATCGATAATCTCTTTATAGCCAATCGCCTGCATCGAAGTCAGGGCATCTCCCAGCCCCTTGTCCATAAGACCACGAACCTCATCAACAAGACCCTGCTCAAACATCAGATCGACGCGAAGGTTAATGCGCTCGTAAAGCGCCTCGCGATTACGCATCAATCCAAACCACAGAGCGTGATAATGCTCGCGCGGAACACTGAACTGCGACTTTTGCTGCGCGTAGGACACACCATCATCGTGCATTTCGAGCGCGCGAATCACGCGGCGAACATTATGGGGGTGGATGACCGCAGCGGACTCGGGGTCAAGCTCGGCAAGCAGCGCATGCAGCGCTTCCTTGCCAATGTGTTCGGCAAGCTCCTGATAGCCCGTGCGGCGATCGTCCTCAAGCTCGCCCGAGGGAAAATCCATCTCATCCAGGGCGGCCTTGAGATACAAGCCTGTACCCCCGCAAAACACCGGTAGGCGGCCCTCGCCCAGCAAGCGCTCAACATGCACACGGGCGTCTGCCTGATACAGCGCTGAAGAATATGCAACACCAGGTTCAACAATATCGACCAGGCGCAGGGGCGCACAACATTCCTCAGGCGCCATCTTTGCCGTGCCGATATCCATACCTCGATAGATTTGCATCGCATCACACGACAGCACTTCGGACGAAAGGCGAGCCGCCAAACGATCTGCGACATCACTTTTACCAACCGCCGTCGGACCGACAATCGCAACGGCGGAAAGGCCTGCCCCGGGAGAAATCATTAGCGCGGCTCGCCCACAACGGATCCGGACAGATACCACGTCTTGGCAACATCGATGTCAACATCGACAATCTTGCCAATCAACTGATCGATGCTGTAGCCCTCGGGAATCGGTGCATGAACGGTCTGATTCTTAGGACTCTTGCCCAGCAGCACCGCGTCATTCTTTTTGCTCGTACCCTCAATAAGCGCCGGCACAACGGTGTGGAGCTCACCTTGGTTATACTCATGCGCAGTGGTCTCGATAACCTTCACCAGACAGTTAAAGCGCTCAAGAATTACCTCATGCGGGGTGGGGTCGTAAATCTCGGCGGCCGGAGTACCGGCGCGCTTGGAATAGATAAACGTATAGGCCTGAGCATAACGGACCGTCTCAGCAAGCGAGAGCGTCTGCTCAAAGTCTTCCTCGGTCTCTCCGGGGAAGCCCACGATGATATCGGTCGAAAGCGCGATATCGGGCATGCGATTGCGGATGCGACCGACGAGCCCCAGATAATCCTCGCGCGTATAGCGACGATTCATCTCTTTAAGGATGCGCGTCGAGCCCGACTGAACTGCCAGGTGCAGCTGCGGCATGACGGCAGGCGTCTCGGCCATAGCGTCGATAGTCTCGGGCAGCAGGTCTTTGGGGTGCGAGGAAGTAAAGAAGATACGCTCTACACCCGTATCGCCCACGGCACGCAACAGGTCGGCAAAGCGCGGCTTGCCAAACAGGTCGCGACCATAGGAGTTGACGTTTTGACCCAGCAGCGTGACCTCACGCACGCCCTGGCGTACTAGACCGGTTACCTCGTCGACAATCTCCTCGAAAGGACGGCTCTTTTCGCGACCGCGCACATACGGCACGATGCAATAGGTGCAGAAGTTATTACAGCCCGTCATAATGGGGACCCAGGCGTGATACTGCGTCTCACGATGCCACGGCATGCTCATCGCATCCGTGTCCTCGTGCTCATTGGTGCGAATATGGCGCTTGCCGTCCAAGAATGCCTCGGCAATGAGCTCGGCCACATGCGCGATGGAATGCGTGCCAAAGATAACATTGACGTTATCGACATTGGTGAGCAGACCCTCGCCGTCACGCTGCGCGATGCAGCCGCCCACGGCGACCACGCGCTTGCCCGAGGGCGAAGGCGGGAGGCTCTTACAAGAGTTGCACTGACCGTACAGACGGGTGTCAGCGGCCTCACGAACGCAGCACGTCATGAACACGACGAT
>CABUJL010000091.1 GCA_902491915.1 uncultured Collinsella sp. | reverse complement strand
GGGGTTCAAACCGCCCGCGATACCCGAAAGCACAACTGCCTGCGGAGCATACTTGCTAATGAGGTGCTGTGTTGCGGCAGCGGCATTCACCGTGCCCATGCCCGCCGTTGTGGCGACAAGCGTCAGGCCGTCGAACTCACCGCTCACAACGGTCAAGCCTGCCTCCTGTGCCTCGCAAACGTCGCTCAGCTCTTCCTTAATCTGCATGATCTCTTTTTCGAGTGCACCGATAATCGCGATGGTAGCCATGCCATTCCCCAAACCTATACGAGATTCTCAACCACGGTATGGTACCAGCATTTTGTTTGACCTCGTCAAACGAACACGCTAGGCCAGCGCAGCTCGCGTATCAAACAGAGCCTTTGCAATCGCAGCCGTAACCTCGCTCGAGCGGTCGCTCCACGGCATCGATGTCATGATGCTCATGACATAGGTACGGCCATCGATGTCGATAAGGCCCGCATCGCATGTCGAATAGCAACCATCCTCGCTAATCCAGCCTGCCTTGTTGCGCACCAAGGCTTGGTCGTCCGCAATGCCGTCACGGATAAATGAGCGCGATGTTGATGACAGCAATTCAGATAACCACTGGGAGGTCTCACTGCCACAGCTCAGATACTCGCTCATCTCGCACCACAACTTGGCCGAGGTGCGCGGGCAATAAGTGGGAAAATCACTCATCGGATCGAGTGCGGTATCGTAATCGACGCCAAGACCGAAAATCCAATCCTCGTAACCGACACGGACAAACGCCGCACGCAACGCGATAAACGAATCGTTGTCCGAATTAACGACCGCGGCCTCGATCAGGTCGCGCACCGTCTGCCAGCCCATGTTGTAGCCGCCATAGGTGCCAAGGGAATCATTGAGTGAGACCTGGCCCGTCTCGACCAGAGATTCGCAGATGTACAGCGCATAGAGTGCCTTGTAGCTACTCGCACCGTACACCTCGGCGTCCGCGTTATACGTCACGCCCTTGCCGCTCGATAGGTCGTAGAACACTACGCCCACATCGCCCAGCTCCTGCGCCTGACTCAGGGCATCTTGGAGCGCGGCGAGGCTCTCATCCTCCAGGGCGGGGATCTGGTCATCAACCAGTGAGAAGGTCTGCACGGTATCGCCTGAGGGAATATCGTTAAAGTCCGCCTTCGAAAGCCTCGTCTTGAGGCTCGCTGTCGACAGGGTTTGACTTGCGGTGGCTTTAGATTCAGAGACCTTTTTGTTTTGCGTCTGTACCGTTGACGCATCTGAGTGTGCCATTCGCTCCGACGCGTAGGTTTTGGCGGTAATTCCGAGGATAATAACCGTCAACGTCAGCATCCCAATGGCGGCGATCTTCGTCACGCGGATGCGAGCGCCAGCAAGGCCACGCGAAGACGTGCCCTTCGTCTCATATCTGCTGCTATGCTGCGGCACATACTCGTCCCGCGATGCGTTGTTTCGCACGTGGTCTCCTGACTGCTACCGTTCATATACGAGCAGCATAATACCGAGCAGGCATTTCTTTCCAAAGATATTCAGCGGCGTTTAAGGTGTCTCTAAAGAAACCACAAGCGTATTTATCCAAATGGCACGATTCTGTTGCGCATCTCCGCCCAAAACGCAGTGTTGCGGTGGAATAGTTCCTGTTTGGGCGGCATAAGCCGAAAAACAAGAACTATTCCACCGCAACTTGACGGGGCTCTTTAGCAATCAACTAGGTGCCCGGGGGCACTCATTTAAGTCTGTCCCCAATGAGTGCCCTTGGGGGCGAAAATGGCTCGCTAGCCGATAGCGTTTTTGAGTTCCGCGCGGCGCTTTTTCATGCCCATCATGACGGCGTTGCGTAGCTCGGGCATGCGCGCGGTATCCATCTGGGGAACGCCCTCAAGCTTATAGGGAATGCCCAGTTGCTCGTACTTGACGACACCCATCGTGTGATACGGCAGCATCTCCAGGCCGACCACGTTATGCCACGGGGCAATCAGACGACCGAGTGCCTCGCACTCCTCAACCGTATCGGTAATGCCGGGCACCACCACGTGACGAATAACAACCTTGATCTTGCGGCGCGCGAGCTCATCACCAAACGCCAGAATGCGTGCGGGATCGCAACCGGTCAGCTTTTTATGCTCGACAGGATCGGCGTGTTTAATGTCAAGCAGCACCATATCGGTCTCGTTGAGTACGGCGTCGAACTTCTCGGGATGCGCGGGATCGAACGCATAGCCGCAGCTATCCAAGCAGGTGTGCACACGACCATCGGGGTTATTGTGCATGGCGCGGAACAGGTCGGCCAAAAACTCAGGCTGCAGGAGCGGCTCGCCGCCGGACACCGTAATACCACCGCTGCGGTAAAACTCATGGTTGCTCTGAAACTCGTCCATCAGGTGCTCGACGGTCACCATGGTGCCGCCGTTAACCGACCAGGTGTCGGGGTTGTGGCAATACGCACAGCGCATGGGACAGCCCTGAACAAACACCACAAAGCGGATGCCGGGTCCATCGACCGTTCCCATCGTCTCAATCGAATGCACGCGGCCCAGGGCAAACGCAGAGTCCTCGGGACGAGCGTCCACACCCTCGAGCGTCATCTCAGCCATTCCCGCTACCTTGCCTCTCATTGGTTTTAGCTACATAAATGCCAGAGTCATTCTAGCCCATATGCATGATGGCGAAACGGTTTAGCGGTCAATTGGGTTGTTCTATTTGGCCCTACGCAAGAGCGGCGGGAAGGTTGTCGCAACCCGCCCGCCGCCGAGGCAATAGAAATCGATAGACGCCAGGCCTTACGCTTTAAGCGTGAGCACCGCACCGAAGGCGGTCGGGCCGCAATGGCTCGAGATGACACCGCCGACCTGAGTCCAGGTAACGTCCTTAAAGCCCAGGTCGTACGCATAGACTTCCATGTCGTCGCGCAGCTCCTGGGAAAGACCTACCGAATACGCCAGGCCAATGTGCGAGTAGTCGATCTCGCCCTTCGCAACCATGTGGTCAATAAAGGCACGGGCGCACTTGAGCATAGAGCCGCGAAACTTCTTGGTCGCCACAAACTTACCGCCCGTCACCTCAATGCAGGGCTTAATCTTGAGCAGGTGGGCGCCAAGGAATGCCACGTTGGACAGACGGCCGCCCGCCTTAAGGAAGGCTAGGTCGGTAGGAACAAAGCCCAGCAGCACACGGTCCATGACGGAATTCGTAAAAGCAAAGATCTCGTCGACGGTGGCATCGGGGTGAGCCTCGATGTATTTGGCGGTCTCGACGACAACGAGCGACTGGCCCACCGAGACAAAACGCGTGTCCATGGAGTAGACGTAGTCGCGACCCTTGGCGGCGATCTTCGATGATTGATGCGAGCAGGTCGTGGCCTCGGAATACGCGAGATGCAAAATAGTCGCGTCGGGCTGCTCGGCATGAATTCGGTCATACACGTGAGCAAAATCCGCAGGCGCGCAGCCACTAGTCTTGGGCATTACGCCAAACTCGTTGCAGCGTGAATAAATCTCGAGCGGATCGATCGAACCATCTTCAACGGTCTCGTCGCCAACTGTGACGTGCATGGGCACGCGCACGATGCCGTAGCGCTCGCAGAACTCCGGCGTCACATCCGACCCAGACTCAACCACGATTACGTACTTGCCCATTATTATCACGACCCATCTCGACATTGGCTTTTCAATACATGGCACGCGCCGCCGCACTGTTGCACAACGGCGGCAGAGCGCCAAAGAGACGCCGCCCCTTGCACACAACAAAGGACAGCGTCTCCCTGGAAAACTCCGTGCTTATTTAGGATTCTACACGGTTTGCAACAATGTGTTACTTACTCCGCAAACGGTAGCTATACACGATAAACGGTAGTTCGCTGCGGCAACTGCGACACATTCCGCCCGGCAAGTCCAATCGTGCTCCACGCACGGTTAATGCGCGAGGCGGTAGAAATCCATCGACGCCGCACCCTCGACATGCAACCCCATCGCCGAAACCGCCGGCGAATAGGTACGGCTCGTAAGTGCCGCCTCGCCGCCATTTGCAAAAATCTCGACAATCGTAGTGTCCGAAAGCACGCGCAGGTCGCGAAGCTCGCTGAGCTCGATCGACCTCTGGTCGCGCCCATAGCCTTCGTCACCCATGTCGAGGGTAAGCATCCCGCCTGCATAGCGCACAAAGACACCCTTGCGGATTTCGAGCTCGACCATCTTGGTGCCCTCACAGGAAACCACAAGATCAAACAGGCGGCCCGGCTCCTCAACGGTTTCACCGCCTGTCGCGCGAACGCAGTCGCCGCGCATCCTCTCTATCTCGTGCGCCGGCTGCTGGCAGAGCTTACCATCGCGCATGCTCAGCTCTCGCGGCACCGTCAACGCGCACTGCCACCCGCGCGCCACCGTCGGGTTTTCCGCCGTCGCATCGGGGCAACCCGACCATCCGATCATCAAACGCCGGCCTGCAGCATCCTCAAAGGACTGCGGAGCATAGAAATCAAAACCGGCATCGACCATCGGGGGCATGCCCTGCCCGACGATTTTAAAGCTCGGCGCCTCCCAATCGGCCTCGATGGGGAACCACACGCACTGATGCGGATTGCGGTAACGCCAACCATCGGCAGGCACACCCTGCGGACAGCAAACGAGAACAAGCTCACCATCGAGCTCAAACAGATCGGGGCACTCCCACATAAAGCCAAACTTCTCGCCCAGCTCAATACGCGTCGCATAGTTCCAGTCCTCTAGATCGCGCGAGGTATAGACAAGCACGCAGCCGCGGTCGTCTTTCGTACGAGCGCCCAGAACCATGTAGTAGATACCACCGTGCTCAAGGATCTTGGGGTCGCGCACGTGCGTACCGATATCGTCGGGGTAATCGACCGGTCCAACAGCTATGCGCTTCTCGCCCAATTCGTCGGGGTTCTCCGCAACCATATGAATCTGGTTTTGCTCACGACCCGTCAACACGTAGTCGTAATCATCGCGATCAAAATGCTTGACGTTGCCGGTATAGAAGTAGTGAATCTTGCCATCACGTACAAAGGCAGAACCAGAATACGCTCCGTTCGAATCCAAATCGGAATCGGGGAACAGCGCGGGGCCGTGATTCTCGTACGTCACAAAATCCTTTGTCGTCAGATGGTTCCAAAGCACTGGACCGCCATGTGCAGCATCGAACGGATCGTATTGGTGATAGATGTGATACGTATCACCAATCTGCACCAAACCGTTGGGGTCGTTGAGCCAGCCAAGCTCAGGCTCCACATGGAACAGGAGTCTATCGGGGTCGGACGCGATGCGAGCCGCCGTCTCATCCTGTCCGGCTCGCCACTGCTCATAGTCCGCGCGTGTCACCTTATTTTTTTGATTAAACATCGCCATTGGCCTTCTCGTCTATAGGGAAGGACGCTCGACTCACACGAGCCGAACGCCCCTCCTCAAATGGACTTATCCGCACGTTACGCTGAACGGCTCAACTAGAAGCTAACGTCGAAGCCAGCGCCAGCGCCCTCTTCATCGGTGGTCGGAACGCCCTTTGCCTTGTTGTAGGCAAAGATCAAGACGATCGGCACGATAAAGGCGATGAGATTGCCAGCCACATACCACACGAGAGTCTCGGGCGTAACGATGAGCAGGCCAAGCACACCGGTCAGACCCTGACCGATAGCGCGCACCTCAAAGAGCTTGACGAAGGCACCGCCGCAGCCTGCACCGATGCATGCGCAGATGAACGGAATGATCGAATAGCGCATGTTTGCAGCAAAGATAGCGGGCTCGGAGATTCCGACCAGCGTCGGGATAAAGGACGACATGCAGATGTTGCGCTCTTTGGAGTGCTTCTTGTGAATGAGGTACATACCGATGGCGCCGCCGCCCTGGGCGATGATGGAAACCGACCAGATGGCCTGGATGTAGTTGAAGCCAGTCGTGGCAACAAGGTTTGCCTCGATACCCTGGATGAACTGATGCGTACCGGTAACGACGAGCGGCTGCAGGAACGCGGCGAAGACAAAGGCACCAAAGACGCCCATCCTGTTGTACAGGATATCGATTACGCCGGCGAGGACGTCGCCGATCAGGTTGCCGAGCGGGCCGAACACGGTGAACAGGGCGACGTTAGCAAGAATCAGGGTAACGGTCGGGACAAAGACGAATGAAACGACCTCGGGGATGTACTTCTGGGCAATCTTTTCGACCTTGGCCATAAACCAGGCAGTCAGGATTGCAGGGAACACGCCACCATGGAAAGCAACCATGGGAATGGAGAGCGGACCAAAGTTCCAGTACTCAGCACCCGTCGGGTCCATAACGAACGTGTTGCGGTTCATAAGGCTCGGGTGAACCATGACGATACCGACGAGGATGCCCAGAATCGGGTTACCGCCAAAACGCTTCACCGCGCTGTACATAACCAGGACAGGCAGGTAGTCAAACGTGGTGGCGATAATGGCAAAGAAGCTTGCGAGGTTCTTGAGGAACTCGCTGTGATCGGCAAGGCTGCCCTCCATGCCAAAGAGGCCGTTGGCAACGATCAGCGACTTAAGGCCGATGATGATAGCGGCGCCGACGAAGGCGGGAATGATGGGAATAAAGATGTCCGAGAATACCTTGAGGACCGAGAAGAACTTGCCCTTCTTGTCCGCCTCGGCGCCCTTGACCTCGGAAGCGCTGATCTCCTTAACGCCCGTCAGAGCCATAAACTCATCGTAGACCTTGTTGACGGTACCGGTACCGAAGATGATCATGAGCTGGCCGCTGTTGTACAGCACGCCCTTGACGCCATCGATGTTCTCGAGCTCGGCCTTGTTGTATTTGCTCGTATCCTTGAGCACCAGACGCAGACGGGTCACGCAATGCGTGGCGCCCTCGATGTTCTCCAGTCCGCCGACGTTATCGACGACTTGCTGAGACACTGCTTTGTAGTCCATGTTCCTCTCCATTCCTTTACGAAATCATAAGACGTTTTGATGCCATTACAGAGACGCGATCGTTGCATTTGCGCACTTGAGCGTACCGTCGGTGACCGTCAGTGCCACACCCTGGCCCTGCTTATTGCAGAAGCGAGCGTTGAGCGCAACATCATCGACAAAGATGGTCGCGATATCGTCGTCAACGACCAGGCGCACATGATGAGTGCCCTCGCCCTTAAAGAACAACGGACGCTCGAGGCCCATGTTGTTGACCTGGAACCACGGATACTGGGGGGCCGCCGTAAACTCGAGCTTGCCCTCACGCAGGTTGGCGCGGAACTCATAGGCAAGACCGGACTCGGCGTCCTCGGCAAGCTTCACCGAGAAGCCGGCAGCGTCACCGGCGAGCTCGATGTCGGCA
>CABUJL010000090.1 GCA_902491915.1 uncultured Collinsella sp. | reverse complement strand
CCATGGCACCGTTATACACGATTCTGTCGCTTTGGGTCGGCTCAATCGTACTGGCGGCCATGATGAAGGTCTCGGTTGACGATGAGCTTATCAACGAGCTCATCCCCGTACGCCTGCACGAGATCTATCTGGGTCGTTACCTGTTCTTTGGCGGTTTGGCCCTGCTGCAGGCAACGCTCGTGTGCGCGGGCGACATTCTGTTCTTTGGCATTCAGTGCGACAACCCGCTGCAGTTTGTGCTGGCGGGCTGGGTCGCGAGTCTCGTGTTCTCCAATATCGTCTACACGCTTACGGTTTCGTTTGGCGATATCGGCAAGGCGCTCGCTGTCGTGCTGTTGGTCATGCAGGTCGGCGGTTCGGGCGGCACGTTCCCCATCGAGATGACCGGCCCCGTGTTCCAGGCGATCTACCCGTTCCTGCCGTTTACCCACGGCATCAACGCCATGCACGCCGCCATGGCCGGTGCCTACCATATGGAGTATTGGATTGAGCTGGGTATCTTGGCGAGCTACCTGATTCCGTCGCTGGCCCTGGGCGTCGTCTTCCGCCGCCCGGTCATCAAAGCCAACGACTGGATCATCGAAAAGCTGGAGTCGACCAAATTGATTTAGCGCGACAATGTGGCGTTGACGGAACATCGAGGCCTTCCGGCTCGACGCTTTAGTTGAGTGAATTGCATGAGCTGCTTGGTTGTTGCTACAGTAGCGGGGCGTGCCGGGGGTCCGGCGCGTCCCGTTTTTATTTGACCATGAGGCGGCATGCGGTCACGCGCGTGCGGACACCACGCCCAGATTGAGCGCGAGGATGCCCTATGCCCCAGCATGTCACTGACAATATCGAAATGATGCCCGATGCCCCTGTTGCTCGCGAGGACCTGGGTGCGGGCGGCACCTCCCGTGGTGCCGGTGCTCGTTCGCCGTTGTTCTGGAAAGTTCTACTGCTTTCGGTGGCGATTATCTGGGGTTACTCCTTTACCACTATGAAGGACGCACTCGGCACCATTCCGGTGTTCGCGCTGCTCTATGTACGCTTTCTGCCCGCAGCGTTGGTCATGTTTGCCGTCTTCCACAAACGCATCATCGCGCACCTCAACGCTCGCAACCTGATCGTTGGCCTGAGTATGGGCGTGCTCATGTGGGCGGCCTATGCGTTGCAGACGGTCGGTCTGGCACATACTACGGCGGGCAAGAATGCTTTTTTGACGGGCACGTATTGCATCCTTGTGCCGTTCGCGAGCTATTTTCTGAGCGGCGAAAAACTCACCCGTTATAACCTGGGCGCGGCGCTGCTGTGCTTGGCGGGCATTGGTTTGGTGGCGCTCGATAGCGTTGAATTCAACATCGGTGACGTCATTACGCTGACGGGTGCGGTCTTCTTCGCCATCCAGATGGCGGTGACCGCCAAGTACGGTCGCAAAATGGACATCAACGTCATTACGTTTTGGATGTTT
This sequence comes from uncultured Collinsella sp., assembly GCA_902491915.1. Lineage (GTDB taxonomy): Bacteria > Actinomycetota > Coriobacteriia > Coriobacteriales > Coriobacteriaceae > Collinsella. Next base: position 5,867 of record CABUJL010000090.1, on the reverse strand, counting down.
GTGGGCAACGGCGTGCTGAGCCTGGCAACGTCGCTGCTATTCGAAACCCAGGCGCCTCTGTCCGTGTGGACGCCGAGCTTTATCAGTGCGATGGCGTTTCTCTCGGTGGGCTGCACATGCGTGGCTCTGCTCATCCAAAACGTCGGCCTGGCGCATGTCTCGGCTTCGACGGGCTCGCTGCTCCTTTCGATGGAGTCGCCTTCGGGCGTGTTGTTTTCGGTGCTGCTGATGGGGGAGGCGCTCACCTCGCGTCTGCTCGCCGGCTTTGTGCTTATCTTCCTGTCGATTATCTTGAGCGAGACTCACTTCGATTTTTTGCGTCGAAAGCCGCGCCCGCAATTGTAAACAACTTGTTGCGCCGCCCTCCTGGGGCGGCATTTTTTATGCCTCGCCCTTAAAGTTGTACCTTACACTTTACGCTATCAAAGTGCTTACCGCAAAAACGTTACTGGAGGGCATTTATGGCACCAGCTCAGTCCGATCTTCAACCGCAATCAGCGCCCAAGGCCACCGCAGCGGCGCAGGCCGCTATCGGTGACGGTCTCGTTGCAGAAGCTCAGGCTTTTGCAGACGAGCTCGCTGCGTGGCGACACGATTTACACCAGATGCCCGAGCTGGGTAATAGCCTCCCACAGACCTCTGCGTATATTCAAGCGCGCCTGACCGAGATGGAAATCCCATTTGCCACGCTCGTCGATGGTTCCTGTGTTGTGGGCCTTGTCGGCGCCGGTGCCGCCGCGGCCCAGGGCAATGGCGTCTGCACGGACGAACAGGCCGGTACGGTCATCATGCTCCGTGGCGACATGGATGCCCTGCCCGTTGCCGAAGAGTCAGGTGAGCCTTTCGCCTCTACGAACGGCTGCATGCACGCATGCGGACACGATATGCACGCGACGGCGCTGCTTGGTGCGGCGCGCCTGCTCAAGGCCCGCGAGTCCGCGCTTGTCGACGCCAACGCCACGGTTAAGTTGCTGTTCCAGCCGGGCGAGGAAACCTTTGAGGGTGCCCGCGCCGCCATCGCCGACGGTCTGCTGCAGAACCCGCGTCCCCAGGTCGCCTTTGCCATGCATGTCAATAGCCAGTCGCCGCTTGGCCTGGTGCTCTACGGCAGCCCGGCGCTCTCGGGCGTGTACGGTTTTCGTATCGCGCTTCAGGGCAAGGGCGGCCATGGCTCGAGCCCCGAGATCTGCATCGACCCCATCACGGCCGGCGTGCATGTGCATTTGGCGCTTCAGGAGCTTATCGCTCGCGAGGTGCCGGCGGCCAAGGAGGTCGCGCTTACCGTTGGCAAGTTCACCGGCGGTCAGGCCGCAAATGTCATTCCCGACACTTGTGTGCTCGAGGGAACGCTGCGTGGCTTCGATGTCGAGCTCATGGAGCACCTCAAGGCCCGCATCGCGGAGGTCGTCAAAGGCGTTGCCACGACCTATCGTACGCCGGCGACTATTGAGACGCTCTCGGATGTTCCCCCGCTCGTACTCGATGACGATATGACGCAGGCGTCGCTTGGCTACGTGGGCGCGGTGCTGCCCAAGTCCGCCTTCCTGCCGCTGTTCCACGCCATGGCGAGCGAGGACTTCGCGTTGATCTCGAGCGAGATCCCGAGTGCGTACTTTACCGTGGGCGCTGCCGTGACTGATACGGACGAGCATTTTGCTCAGCATCATCCCAAGGCACGTTTTAGCGATGCCGAGCTTCCCCTTGGCGCCGCGGCTTATGCCGCCGTCGCTTTGGGCTACATCGCCGACCACCGGTAGCACCCAATCTTGCTGCTCGTTTGTTTAAAAAAAGAACAGCATGTCTCAGCAACGTAAGTTCTTCCCCGGCTGGCTCGTGGTGGCCTCCGGCTTTGTGATCATGGCCACGTGCTACACCATTTTCGTCAACTGCATGAGCCTGTTCCAGCCGCTCATCGTCAGCGACTTGGGAGTATCTCTTGCGCAGTACAACATCTCCAATGCGATCTCCACGGTGGTGAGCGTTATCGGATCGCTTGTCATTGGCCATGTTGCCGACAAGGTTAGTGGTCGCATTTTGGGTTCGCTTACCGTCATAGCCACCTCGGCGGTGCTCGTGGGCATGAGCTTTGTCGGTGAGCTGTGGCAGGTCTACGTGCTCTTTGCCTTCTCGGGTTGCTTCGCTGTCGCCTCGACCCGCCTGCTCATTAGCCTGGTGACCGCCAACTGGTTTACGGCCAGCGAGGCCTTGCCATCTCCATCGCACTTTCGGGCTCGGGTTTTGGCGGCGCCATTCTGTCTCCCATCGTGAGCTCGCTGATCGTGAGCGTTGGCTGGCGTTCCGCCCTCCTGGTGCTCGCGGCTATCTGCATGGTGGCGACGCTGCCCATCACGGCCTATTCCTTCCGCACCAAGCCTTCCGAGATCGGTCTGAAGCCGCTCGGCGAGAACCCGGGCGATCCGTCCGTCTCGACGGCTGGCGACAAGGACGAGCACACGGCTCCTGAGGTTAACGTTGGCTGGTCTCGCATCAAGAAGAGCCCGGCGTTTTGGCTGCTCGTCGTCGCCTTCCTCTTTATGGGCCTCGTTAACGGCGCCATCTATGACCGCTTTGGTCTGCGCTTTGGCAATATCCTTGGCTCCATTGCGTGCATTATCGCCTGCGTCGCCCTGTGCTTCCCCGCAACCGATCTTGGTCCCATCGTGGCTGCCGTGAGCTTTGGTGTCGGAACGTGCATGGGCACTATCACGCCTACCATTGCCGCGTCCAAGCAGTTTGGCATGGCCGACCTCGGCAAGGTCACGGGCACCATTACCTCGCTCGAGATGGTCGGCGGCACCGTGGGCGCTATTGTCTCGGGCGTGCTGTTCGATGCCACGGGCTCCTTTGCGAGCGCCTGGATTGTGTGCCTGGCGTGCTCCGTGGTCATGCTCGTGTTCCTGCTGGCATCCGAGCCCATCGCCGCCAAGCTGCGCACGAGCGTGGCGGGGGAGTAGGTAGGCCAAAGCGCATCGCCGCTTGTCCGCTTCGTCCGCGGCGGCGCGTCTGGCCGAACGAGTCCCCATACCCTCGTTCGGTCAGACGCGCCGCCGCTGTTTGTGTTTGTGCCGTATAATGACCGTTACTTATGACGCGATACAAAAGAAAGGTGTTTGCCCATGCAGGCACAGAAGGCGGAGGGAACCCGCGACCTTATCGGCGCCGAGATGCGCGCCTGGCAAAAGATGCAGCAGATTGCGGCCGGCGTGTTCGAGCCGTTTGGTTTTAAACCCATCGAGACGCCCGCGATCGAGCAGGTGGACGTGTTTGTCCACGGTATCGGCCAGTCGACCGACGTCGTGCGCAAGGAGATGTTCCGCGTGTTCAGCGGTGCCAACCTGGAGCGCGTCTTTACCGAGGGCACCGACACCAAACTCAAGCCCAAGCAGCGCCTGGCACTTCGCCCTGAGGGCACGGCCGGCGTGGTGCGCGCCGTCGTCGAGAACAATCTGGTGCCCCAGGGCTCCACGCCGTTTAAGGCGTACTACGCTGAGGCCATGTTCCGCGGCGAGCGTCCCCAGAAGGGCCGCCTGCGCCAGTTCCACCAGGTGGGCATCGAGTGGCTCGGCGCTCCCGATCCGGCGGCAGACGCCGAGTGCATCATCATGCTCATGGAGTTCTACAAGCGCCTGGGCTTCGATCTTTCCAAGCTTCGTCTGCTCATCAACTCGATGGGTGACGCCCAGTGCCGTCCGGCCTATCGCGAGCAGGTTAAGCAGTTCATCCTCGATCACGCAGACGAGATGTGCGACGAGTGCCGCGAGCGCGCCGAGCTTAACCCGCTGCGCGCCTTCGACTGCAAGAACGACCACTGCCGCGAAATCATGGCCGACGCGCCGCTGATGGGTGACAACCTGTGCGACGAGTGCCGCGAGCACTACGAGCAGGTCAAGCGCTATCTGGATGCCGCCGGTATCGAGTATGTCGAGGACCCCACCCTGGTGCGTGGTCTGGACTACTACACCCGTACTGTCTTTGAGGTCGAGGCCCCCGGCGCCGGTGTCGGCTCCATCGGTGGTGGCGGTCGCTACGATGGCCTCGTCGAGCTCGAGGGCGGCAAGCCCACGGCGGGCGTCGGCTTTGCCGTCGGTTTTGAGCGCGCCCTGCTGGCCCTGCAGGCCTTTGGCAGCGATCTGGGTGCCGATGAGGCCCCGTGCGTCTATGTCGCCAATGCCGGCAAGGAACTGCGCCAGAACGTCTTTGCCATTACGCAGGAGCTTCGCGCCGCAGGCATCGTGACCGAGGCCGACTATCAGGGCCGTTCGCTCAAGGCCCAGTTTAAGCAGGCCGATAAGGTAGGCGCCAAGCTCATCCTGGTCCTGGGCGGCGACGAGCTTGCCGCCGGCAAGGTCAAGGTGCGCGACATGGAGAGCCATGAAGAGGTCCTTGCCGATTTGGCCAACGTTGTCGAGGCGGTTCGCGAGCGCCTGTAGCGCATCTTTTTGAGCTGCGGACCCGCTAACATGTCCCGCTCGCGACGAGCGATTGTTACGGGGGTGTTTCGCATTTATGCGGAATGCCCCCGTTTGTGTATGCCGTCCACCGAGAAATACGACCATTTAGAGCAAAAACCCTTGCAATGCAGAAAATACTTTTGTGTGGTAAAGCGCAATCAGTGTCGAAAGTATTTCTCAAGCGCCTATAATGAATACCGCATGTTACGTGCATAGAAGGAGGAATGGGAGGAAACGTGGCTGAGAACCTAAGCAACCAGTCTGTACCCGAAGCCGCGGCGCGCGTCGCTGCCGTGGTCAACCGCCTCGTTAACCGAATCGGCTCGAATGCCGAGTCCAGGGAGCGTCTCGCCGAGATCGAGATCCCCGAGGAGCTGCGCGATAATCTGGCGCTGTTCCTGCGCCTGGAACGTCGTGTGCTTAGCGAGTATGATCCCGAGATCGCGGACCTGTTCGACAAGATTTTGACAGCCGAGATTGTGGCCAATGCTGGCAACCCCGGTAGCCGCGCTGCCGACGAGTCCGTTGACGAACAGGGCGTGCCCACTGCCGACGAGCCCACCGCCGTGGCGTTTCGCGAAGTCGTCGATCTGATTGACAGCCTGCCGCTTGATAAGCAGCAGGTCATCGTTCGCGCCTTTACGAGCTTCTTCCACTTGGCAAACCTGTCGGAGGAGAACTACCGTGTGGCGCAGCTGCGCGAGCGCGAGGCCGGCGCATCGACCGATACCGAGGTCGATCCCGCCAACGAACTCACCGTCGCCTATCACCAGTTGGTAAACGAGATGGGCGTCGAGGGTGCCAATGAGCTGCTCGGCAAGCTCGAGTTCCACCCTGTCTTTACCGCACATCCCACCGAGGCCCGTCGTAAGGCCGTCGAGGGCAAGATTCGCCGTATCTCCAACCTGCTGGAGGAGCGTCCGCGTTTGGGCGGCTCCGACCTGGTGGAGAACGAGCGCCATATGCTGCAGGAGATCGACGCCCTGGTGCGTACGAGCCCCATCGCGCTCAAGAAGCCCACGCCGGTCGAGGAAGCCGATACCATCATCGACATCTTTGATAACACGCTGTTCGACGTTATCCCCGTCATCTATCGTCGTTTTGACGACTGGGTGCTGGGCGACAAGGCCGGTACCGTGCCGCCGCTGTGCCCGGCGTTCTTCCATCCCGGCAGCTGGATCGGTTCCGACCGCGACGGTAACCCCAACGTCACCGCCAAGGTGAGCCGTGAGGTCGCCGCCAAGTACTTTACCCACATGGTGCTCAAGCTCGAGGACAAGTGCCGCCGCATCGGCCGCAACCTCACGCTCGAGGCCACCTACAGCAAGCCGTCTGCCGAGCTCATCAACCTGTGGAACCATCAGGTCGAGATGAGCACCCAGTACACCGCACGTGCTGAGTTGATCTCCGAGCACG
>CABUJL010000089.1 GCA_902491915.1 uncultured Collinsella sp. | reverse complement strand
GGGCCAAGGTGGCGGAGGACGACACAGAACACAAACTGCCTGGTTCTGAGTGGAAGCTCACCAAGAAAAAGGACGCCGATGGTACGGCCGACCAGTCCTGGACCGTGATCGACCAGGTGAGCGACCAGTCGACTTCGAGCGATACCACGTGGACAGACACCGACACCGCGCCTGGCAAGTTCACGCTCGAGGGCCTGCTGCCGGGCACGTATACGCTTGTTGAGACCCAGGCTCCGTTTGGCTACAACTTGAACAACACGAGTTACGAGTTCACGGTGTCCGATGAGGACGGCTCCATTAAGTGGACCGAGGACAAAAAGCCGGCTTTCGACGAGGGCGGCAACGCGTACATCTCCGATTCTCTCACCACCACGTCCGTGGAGATCCCGGTGATCAAGTCGGTTCGTAACATGGATTGGCCGAAGGACGGCGAAAACTATGTGCCGTTCGAGTTCAGCATCGAGGCTACGGGGGCAAATAAGGATAGCGCACCTAAGCTTGATCCGACGACTATTTCCGTCGCTCCCGTAGCGGGCTCCACCAAGGTCAACGACATCGTGGCATCCTTTGGCGGTATCTCGTTCTCCAAAAAGCACCTCGCCAAGATCGACGATTCGAACCCGACTGGCGCCAAGACCTACACCTTCACGGTGAAGGAGGTCGCGCCTAACGCCGGTGCCATCGACAAGCTTCGCTACTCCAAGGCCGAGTACCAGGTTGCCGTCACGGTGAAGGCCGACATGGATAAGACCACTGGCAAGTACTCCAGACTCACCACTTCCACCACGGTCACGCAGGTGAAGGACGACATGGGCAACACCGTGAGTAACACCATCGGCAAGGACGCCGCGCCCGACGCCATTCCCGCCTCCACCTTCACCAACACCTACTCCACCTCTTTGCCCCTTTCTGGTATGTCGGGCGTCACTCTGACGTACCTTGCCGGCGCGGCGGTGCTTTGCGCTGCTGCGGCCTGGATGCACATTCGTCGCAAGGCGAATGCGAAGGGAGGTAAGCGTCGTGAATAAGAAAGTTTGCTCCTTCCCGATCTTGTTTGTGCTGCTTGCCCTCCTGATCGGCACCTGCGCGGTCGTGTTCCCCGCTTCCGCGCAGGCTGCGCCGACCTCGACCGGTTCCATCACGGTGAGCGGCACCGTGGCGAGCAGCTACGACGCCTACCAGATCTTTGACGCCAACGTCGTCGACGGCGACAGCGACTCCAAGATCGCCACCGATCTCGCCTGGGCAAGCGACGCCGTGCGCGACGCCGCGCTGCCTGTGCTGCACAGCGCCGGCATGCCCAAATCCCAGACCACCGCGCAGGAAGCTGCCGAGTGGCTCAACACCGATTCCCACCTTACGAGCGCGCTGAGCGCACAGCTCACTCGTTCCCTCCAGAGCTCTGGCGCCGCCTCCGTGGCCCTTAACGCGGGCACGACGGCCGAGCTGCCCTGCGGCTACTGGCTCATCGTCGCCGACGACGACGCCATCGCCCAGGGCGAGGCCGGCACCGCGCCGGTCATGGTCCTGGTCGGCGGCAGCGCCGTCACCGTCAAGCCCAAGGCCGCGACGCCCAAGGTGGCCAAGCACGTGCTGGAGGACAGCACCGCCGCATGGGGCAAGGCCGCCGACGCCACGGTCGCCGACGACTTGTACTGGCGTCTCTCTGCCACGGTCCCGGCGGGGCTCACGGCCTACGACACCTATACGGTGCAGTTCGTCGACACCATGAGCGCGGGGCTCGACCCCTCTAAGGTGGCCGCGAGCATGCATGTGTACGTGGCGGCGGGCGCGGACGGCGGCTTCGACGCCGTCTCGACCGGCAAGGACGGACGCGCCGGCACCGAGCCCGCGAAGGGCTGGACCGACATCACGGCCCAATGCGCCACCAAGGTAGCGGCCGACGGTAAGACCTTCGCCGTGCGCACCGGCGACCTGATCGCTGCGCTCGGCGGGGCCGACGCCTTTGCCGCGGGCGCCCGCGTGGTCGCCGTGTACAATGCGCCGCTCAACGGCGCGTGCAACCACGGCATCGCGAAGGGCAACCCCAACGAGGTCTACCTGCGCTACCCGCGCTCTCCCTTTGCCGACCAGTCCGGCGACGCCGGCTTCACCCGCACGCCGAGTGACGATGCGTGCGCCTACACCTGGGATCTCGCGCTCACCAAGCGCGGCAGCGACGGCGACAAGCCGCTTGCCGGGGCGGTCCTGAGCATCGCCGACGACCGCGGCCGCACGCTGGCGGCCGACGGCACGTGGGGTGCGGAGGGCAAGGCCACCGTCACCACGGGCGAGGACGGCCGCGTGACCGTCTCGGGCGTGGACTCGGGCAAGCTGGAGGTCCGCGAGCTCAAGGCGCCCAAGGGCTACACCGCCTTCGAGGGCACGCGCTCCGTGACGGTCAAGGCCGAGGGCCTGGATGTCGACCAGGTGGCCGCCGCCAAGCCCAAGCTCACCATCACGGCCGAGTCGCCCCTGCGCGCCGACAGCGCGGACGGGTCGACGGGCAGCCTGGAGGCGTCGCTCATCAACACGCCCACCGGCACACCCCCTAGCATTACCACCGGAGGCTTTATGCCCTCGACTGGCGATATGGCAATGTACGCCGCGGCCGCCGCAGCGGTCGCCGGAGCCGCGCTCATCGTGGTCGCGCTCCTGGTCAAGCGGGGAGGTGGCAGCCATAAAGAGTAGCTGGCAGCCCCACAGAGAGCGGGGCGAGACGTAGCGAAGCAGATGCTAAGACACAGACAGACAGATTTAGATCAAATGGAATTCGAGCAGAAAGCAGAGGAAAAGAAGATGAGCATGAGCAAGAACATCGCACGCTTGGCAGTAACCGCCGGCCTCACAGCAGCGCTGAGCTTCGGTGGCGTTATGGCGCCCGTGACCATGGCGTTTGCTGAGGGCGACCAGGGTAGCATCACGATTAACAAGGTCGCCGAGGACAACAAGGGCAATACGTTCAAGGCCTATCAGATCTTCAAGGCAAAAGTCGTTGACGAGAAGGACAATGGCAAGGTTGCTTCCGATATTAAATGGGCAAATAATACCATCGGTCCTAAGGTGATTGCCGCCATTGAGGGGTCTGACGATTACAAAAAGCTTGTGGAGAAGAATGACACCAAGAAGCTTCCCGACGATCCCACTGCTCAGGTTGTCGCCGAATGGCTTTCTCAAAATGTGACGGGCACTTCTGCCGGCACGGCAACTACTGGCGGTACGCGCGTTGCCCCCGGCGATGTGCTTTATGAAATTGCGGCTGCGGTTTCGGGCAAGAAGCAAAGTGTTGCGGCTGAGACCGCTGCGGGAACCCTTACGGCGGACACTTCGTGGACTCGCCCGGACACTAATGAAGATGGCCTTTACGGCGATGGCTATTACCTGTTCGTGTCGGACGGCCTTAAGGCGGACAAGCCGAATACTGGCACTTCTCCGATTTTCGCTATCGTGGGTGGTAAATCCGTGACGGTCACCGAGAAGACCAGCATTCCTACGGTTGACAAGAAGATTCTCGATGACACTACGGACAAAACGGCCGGTACTGCCACGGAGGACAATTGGAAGAACGTGGGCGACGCTTGGATCGGGCAGGTAATCGACTATAAGTTGACCGGTACTGTTGCAGACAATATTGCCTCGTACGATAAATACCAGTATGTGTTCCAAGACCACCTCTCTGTTGGACTGGACGCCGACTCGAGCTCGGTTGCAGTCACTATTGACGGCACTTCTATCCCTCTTTCCAGCACTGCGCAGCCTGCAAATGGCTACACGGTAAAACTTACGGAAACTAAGGATGAATCCGAAAACGTTACAGGTCACGACCTGACAATCTCCTTCACCGACCTCAAGGCTGCTGCAAACGCCGTAGGCGTGACACTCAATGAGAAATCCGAGGTCGTTGTAACATACAAGGCAAAGCTGACCAAAAAGGCTGAATACACGGCCACCGGCAACACCAATGATGTCAAGCTTGTCTACTCCAACGACCCTATGTCTACCGGTACCGGCACTTCCGAATCAAAGGAAGTCACCGACTATGTCTTCGGCTTCAATATCACCAAGACCGATCAGAAGAATTCGGGCGCAAAACTCGATGCTGGCTTTAAGGTCAAAATGATCAAGGAAGGGGCAACTAAAAAAGTCGCTAAATGGCTGAAAAAAGATGGCAGCTTCACCGATGACGAGAACCAAGCTGATACATTTGAAACCACGGAGGAGGGTAACAAGGTCTTTATTCCTGGACTCGTTGAAGGCACGTATCAGATTTCTGAGAGCAAGACGCCTGCAGGCTACAACACCATCGCAGACTTCGAAATTACGGTGACGCCTACGTACGATCCGGCAACCGGTAAACTGGCGAATCTCAAGGTGACTGACAACTCTAATATGGTCACCTCTGATCTCAATAAAAAAGTTGACTCGACCAAAATCCCCGTCACCATCGAGAACAAGAAGGGCTCTGGCCTCCCCCTCACTGGTCTTAACGGCGTGACCTTCACTTGGATTGCTGGTGGCGCGGTGCTGTGCATCGGCGTGGCGCACCTCATCCGCAGCCGTAAGCAGGCTGAGGAGTCCGAGCAGGAGTAACGCTCGCTCACCCATCCCTTTGGCAGGTGGGATGTGATGGCCATGAGACTTGCGGACACTTTTCTCGTCCATCCACGTTCTTGCTTTGCCATTCTCTTTTCGGGGCAGGCTCCGCGCTGGAGTCTGCCCCGTTTTTTTGGTAACGCAGCCAGGCTCCATTGCCCGATGGATCAAGCGTATGAATATCGAACAGATGTTTGCAATTATTGCGTTTGCCAGCTGTGGGTGCATACGCTCGCAGTAAAATGGCTTTGCGACGCATCCCGTGCGCGGGCGGCCGACGACTCGATCGGAGGTCCCCAAATGCTGAAATTCCTTAACGCGCTCGCCGCCCTCGCGGCGGTGGGCACGTTCGTCATCGCGTTTCTTGACTCGTATGAGGTTCGGTTTAAGGTCCGTAGGCGCACGCGCGGTGCGGACGGTGGACGGCATTTGCGCCGAAAGCGCAAATAAGAATGCCCGGGGGTCGGATCCCGGGCATTTAACAAAAGCTGAAAACTAGGCCGCCCGCGCTCTTGTACACTTACGCGGGGTGCGTCGTTTTCTATTGACATTGTATCCCGAATCGCCCCGCCGATTCGGAACATTTTGAAAACGCAAATGCTGGCTTATCCTCGACTGGACGGTGCAGCCTAGCGGCGTTGTCCGGCGTGGAAGCTCGCTAATCGGCTATTATTTGTTTAGACAACTTGAGTTGTAGAGGAGTGACCGGTGATGGTGCAGGGCGCCAAACATATGAAGAGCAATAACGCCGCGGCTAACGGTGGCTCAAGCCCTCAGCCCAAACCTCAACCAAAGCCCAAGCGCCGCCGCAAGCGGCTGCCGCGCTGGGCCGACCGGCTCATCACCATCGTCATCATCCTTATTGGCGTGGGCCTTATGACCTGGCCGTGGATCTTGGACCGGCTCGAGGCCTCGGGCGTGTTCAACCAGATCAGCACGGTGTCCAGCACCGTGGACGCGCTGTCTGCCGAGGAGCGCGAGCGCATCCTGCTCCAGGCGCGCTCCTTTAACGAGCAGCTCGCGGGCGAGGCCACCGAGCTTCCCGCCGACCAGATCGAGCCCTACGCCCAGCAGCTCATCTTTGACCGTGACCCCATGATGAGCTGGGTCGAGATCCCCTCCATCGACGTGAGCATGCCCATCTACCACGGTACGAGCGAAGAAGTCCTTATGGCGGGCGTTGGCCACCTGGAGGGCACGAGCCTGCCGGTGGGCGGCACCTCGACGCATTGCGTGCTCACCGCGCACTCGGGCATGCGCAACCTGAGCATGTTCGACGACATCCATTCGCTGGAGCCCGGCGACCTGGTGCTGCTGCACACCATGAATAAGACGCTCGCCTACAAGATGGTGGACTCCGAGGTGGTGCTGCCCGAGGAGATGGAGTCGCTGACCATCGAGCCCGGCGCCGACAAGGTGACGCTCGTCACCTGCACGCCCTACGGCGTGAACGACCATCGCCTGCTGGTGCATTGCGTGCGCACCAAGTACAACAAGAAGGATGTCGACAAGCAAAAGTCGCTGGCCGGCCGCCACTGGGGCAAGCGCGAGTTTGCCGTGCTCATCGTGGTCGTGGCCATTGTGCTGTTGCTGCTGGACATCGTGATCCACGCGGTCCGCAAGCGCCGCAAGGCCAAGGCCTCGGCATAGGACATTCTCCAGAACCACCGCAATGGGGACAGGCACCTTTGTGGTGGTCGGGGCTTTCAAACCATCACAACATTCGATGAAAATCTCGATTTTGGCGAAAAACGTCGAATGTTGTGATGGTCTTCGTTGCGGGCGCGACGGTTTTCGTTGTGGGCGAGACGGTTTTCGCTATGGACGGTGCGGTTTCGTTGCAGAACCGCCGGCCCGTCGCCTGCCAGCCCGCCGTCCTCGTTACGTTTTCGCTGCATTTGGGTAAAGCACCTGCTCCAAGCGGCGTTGCCTTGTATACTAGAGCGGTTTATCTGTTATGCGGAAGGGAGCGCCTATGGCACTCAGCGAGAAAGACGTGCGCGGCATCGCCGAGTACGCAAAGATCGCACTGACCGATGACGAGCTCGCCCAGATGACGTCCTACATGAACGACGCCGTCCAGATGCTCGAGCCCGTCTTGCAATATGACTTGCCCGACGTGGAGCCCACGTTCCATCCCATCGGAAGCCTGTCCAACGTGATGGGCGACGACCTGCGCGAGCCCGAGCGCGACCTGCCGCTCGACGTTGCGCTCGAAAACGCCGGCAGCGCGCGCGACCGCTACTTCCGCGTGCCGTCCATTTTGGGAGAGGGGGAGAGCGAGTAATGGCGCTAAGCTTCGATTCCCTTACCGCCGCCCAGATTGCCGCGGGCGTTGCCGCCGGCGACTTTACCGCTACCGAGGTGGCCCAGGCCTCCCTTGCCGCCATCGAGGCGCGCGAGGGTGGGGTCCAGGCATTCCTGCAGGTGGCGCCCGAGCTTGCGCTCGAGGCCGCTGCGCGTGTGGATGCCGACCGCGCTGCAGGCAAGCCGCTGCCTCCGCTCGCGGGCGTGCCGCTGGCCATCAAGGACAACATGAACCTCGTGGGCACGCGCACCACCTGCGCTTCCCGCATGCTCGAGAACTACCAGAGCGTCTACACCGCCACCTGCGTCCAGCGCATGCTCGACGCCGGCTGCCTGCCCATGGGCAAGGCCAACATGGACGAGTTTGCCTTTGGCAGCTCCACCGAGAGCTCGGCGTTCCACCGTACCAACAACCCCTGGGATACCGAGCGCGTGCCCGGCGGCTCCTCGGGCGGCTCCGCTGCCGCCGTCGCCGCAGGCGAGGGCGCGCTCTCGCTGGGCTCGCACACCGGCGGCTCCAT
>CABUJL010000088.1 GCA_902491915.1 uncultured Collinsella sp. | reverse complement strand
GTGCGGAACTCATATCGAGTAAAGGTCCGGGGCCTCGCTACGGGGCGGCCAAGTTGACGTAGCTGAGATGCAGCATGAGGCCTGCTCACTCCTCGAAGTTCTTAGCGGAAATAATTTGAGCTGCAGCTGCGATTTACTTGCGATGGCGGTTGAGCCGCAACCCAGTTTTTATTAGATCTCGAACCCTATGCTCGATGTTCGCTTCGTTCATTGAGTTACCCTTTGCATGAGGCCGGGACATATCGTCCCGCCCGCAGTTTCGCAGGCCGAAGGCCGAGAATGTTTGAGGACGGGATGATATGTCCCGGCCTCCCGGGAGAGTTACCTATGAACTACGCGAACATTAAGTATTTCGACATTGCTGATGGGGAAGGCGTTCGTACTTCTCTGTTTGTGAGCGGGTGCCGTCGCGGGTGCAAGAATTGCTTTAACTCCGTCGCGTGGGACTTTGCCGCGGGTGAAACGTTCGATCGTGCCGTCGAGGACAAGATTATCGAGAGCCTCGACCATCCCTTTATCGATGGCCTGACGATTCTGGGCGGCGAGCCTATGGAGCCCGAGAATCAGGTGGGGCTCGTTGACTTTATCGAACGCGTGCGTGCGGCCTATCCCGCGGGGTCGGGCAAGACCATTTGGTGCTTTACCGGCGACGTGCTCGAGGAGCTTATGCCGGGTGGCCGTCATCATACCGAGGTGACGAACCGTATCCTGGCCTGCCTCGACATGTTGGTGGACGGCCCGTTCGTTCAGGATCTGTACGATATCTCATTGCGTTTTAGAGGCTCGAGTAACCAGCGTGTGATCGATATGAACGCTACGCGCGACCGCGCTGTGCGTGAGGGCGTTGCGCTTTGCGACGCTGTGGAGCTTTGGCGGGACGATCCGGTCTATTCGACCCATACTATGTAGCTTGTGGCCGATGCCAAAGGGCGTGGTACCATAGCGCGAACGTGAAATCGGAAAAGTGAGGCCCAGATGGTCGATCAGGAAAAAGTCGAGGCCGCCATTAAGCTGTTGCTTGAGGGCATAGGCGAGGACCCAACTCGTGAGGGCCTGCTGGAGACCCCGGCGCGCGTTGCCCGTATGTATGGTGAGATCGCCGGCGGTATGGATCAGAGTGCCGAGGAGCACCTGTCCAAAACCTTTGCCGTCGCTTCGAACGACTTGGTTATCGAGCGCGACATCACGTTCTACTCGCTGTGCGAACATCATCTGCTGCCGTTTTATGGCAAGGCCGCCATTGGTTATATCCCCAACGGCCGTGTCGCAGGGCTCTCTAAGCTTGCCCGCACGGTTGAGGTCTACGCCCGTCGTCTGCAGCTGCAGGAGCAGCTGTGCGCACAGGTTGCCGATGCCCTCATGGAGTATCTCGCTCCCCAGGGAGCGATTGTGCTCATGGAGGCTGAGCATATGTGCATGACCATGCGCGGCGTGCAAAAGCCTGGCACCAAGACCGTGACGCTCGCTCGCCGCGGCGTCTTTGAGACCGATCCCGCGCTCGAGGAGCGGTTCTTTAGGATGCTGGGCCGTTAGCATGAGGGTCGTCAACGACTTTACATCGAATACTGACGAGGGAACGCCGCGTCGCGGTTTTATGGCTTCGGGCCTGGCCCCCTTTGGTGCCATGCCTCGTATCGATTACATCTGTGCCAACGGGCTGTTCCGGCGGCACCTGGGCAACATTGCACAGTTGGAATCGGGGCGCATCTTCTGCCGCCACGGTATTGATCATCTTCTTGATGTCGCTCGCATTATGTGGATCAAGAATCTTGAGGAACAGCTCGAATTTGACCGCGAGGTCATCTACGCCACGGCACTTCTTCACGATATCGGCAAAGATGAACAGTATGAATCGGGTATATCCCATGATGTTGCAAGCGAACGCGTCGCTGATGCGATTCTCGGCGGCATGCCCGATGATGTGGCGTTTGAGCCGGCCGATGCCGCAGCCATTAAGACGGCCATTCTGGGCCATCGAAAGCTGCGCGTGAACAGCCAACCGCTTGAGCGTCTGCTCTATGCTGCCGACAAGGCATCGCGCGCCTGCTTTGCATGCCCCGCGCGCAATGCTTGTAACTGGAGCGATGATAAAAAGAACCTGTCGATTCGCGTGTAGTTAGTTTGCGCGGTCGGGGTTCTAAACGAAGGAGACGATCGCGATGAGCAACAAGAAACTGCCCGAGAATGCAACCAAGACTGAAGGCGCCGAGCTCGCCCGCCGTGGAAGGGGCGAAATATCCACCGCAACGGCGGTACCCCACGTGAGCTATGACGATCTGCGCCATGCCGACCGCATCACCGTTGAAGGTCTTGAGGTTTTTGCTAACCATGGCGTGTATCCCGAAGAGAACGTGCTGGGCCAGAAGTTCATCGTGTCCTTGGTGCTCTATGTCGACCTGCGTGCAGCGGGGGAGCACGATAGCCTGGACGCTTCGATTGACTACGGCTCGGTGTGCCACGATGTCGATGGCTATCTGCGCGAGCATACGTTTAAACTCATCGAGGCGGCAGCCGAGGGTGTGGCCCAGATGCTGCTGCGTCGTTACCCCTTGCTGCTTGGCGTGCGTGTTAAGCTCGATAAGCCTTGGGCTCCCGTCGGTCTTCCCCTGGCAAGCTGCGGCGTCGAGATCGAGCGCGTGCGCTAACCGACTCTAGAGCTCGTTGGCGGGCGGTTTTTTGAGCCGCTGCGACAGAGCCCTGTTGTTGGGGCAGTACGTGTCGAGCAGCGCGTGAAACCGCTGATTGTGGCTTGGCTCGAGCAAGTGGACGAGCTCGTGGGCGACAACCATGTCGAGGCATTCGACGGGGTAGGCGGCAAGTTCTCGTGCGATGCGAACGGCGCCGGATTTGGGCGTGCAGGAGCCCCAACGCGTTTTCATGCTGCGTACGGAAACGCGGGAAACGGCGACACCCATTGCGATTTCGTATGCGTGCACAATATCTCGCAGTGCCGATGTGACCTCGGACGTATAGAGCTGGTCAATATGGGCTTGGATCTCACTGGGCGTTAAGCCGTCGAGGGTCGCGTTCCACTTGGCCTGCGGACGTTCGTCTGGCTCGTCGGTACCCATAAAACTTGCGAAGGTAGCCTGCTTGGGCCGCGGTGCGGGTGATGCAAAGTTATGATCGAGTGCATCCTGTACCGTGATGGGCTTGCCCCAAAGTGCAATGATCGAGTGGGGGCTGAGCGACTCCTGTGCCGTCGTCTGACGTTGCTCGCGCTGGGCAAGTCGGCTGATAATCCAGGCGCTGTTGCGCTTCACAAACGCTTCGATACGCTCGCGGCTGGCGCCGAGCGGCGCGCTGGCGTGGACCTCACCGCTCGATGTGACGCGTAGGTTGAAGTTCTTGACGCACTTTTTGGTAACGACGACGGGGATGGGCGTCCCATCCGGTCGGGGTACGGAAATCGTAAACTGCTGCGTCAAAAGCGGTCCTTCAGATTGGGGACGGGCCGGCATGTCGACCGTTCGGCATGCCGGCCCGCTCAAGGGATGTGAAATTAATAACGCTCAAAGAAGGCAAGCGCGTTGTCGCTGCAGAGCTTCTGCATCACGGTCTTGCCAAAGTGCTTGGAGAGCATGTTCTGGAACTCGGGCATCTTGCTGGCGTCGGAGAGGAAAGCGGGCACCGCGGCACCGTCCCAGTCGCCGCCGAGCGCGATGACATCCTCGCCACCCAGGTCAAGCCAGTGCTCGATATGTGCCGCCAGCTGGTCGAAGGTGACGTCTGCGGCTGTCTTGTCGGTTGCGTCGTTGGATAGGAACTCGCTGCAGTAGTTGAGGCCGACGATGCCACCCATGTCGCGAATGGTGCGGAACTGGTCGTCGGTAAGGTTGCGCTTAACGCCGCAAACCGCGCGGGAGTTGGAGTGGCTGGCGACGAAGGGGCGCGTGGCGTGGGCGACAACCTCGTCAAAGCACTCATCGTTGAGGTGGGAGACGTCGAGTACCATGCCGGCGTGCTCCATCTGCGTAAGTGCCTCGATGCCGGCGGCGGTGAGGCCGGCGTGGGTGTCGTGGCCGCTCGCGAGCGGCCCCTGCGCATTCCAGCTGAGTGACGACATAAGCACGCCCAAGCTCTTGAGCACTTCGATCAGCGCGGGGTCCTCGGCGAAGAACGTGGCGTTTTCGATGGTGTGGATGCAGGCGACCTTGCCGTCCTTGAGCGCGGGGCGAATGTCTGCGGCGCTGCGCACGTTGACCATACGGTCGTGGTTGAGCATTGCCTGGCCGCTCATATGCGCCATGATCTGCGCCTGGAAGCGCGCGGCGTGGGCGGTGGGAATCTCGTCGGGGACAAACGTGGCGAAGCACTGTGCCCACGGCGTGTTGCCGATCTTTGCGAGCGAGATGGCACAGGCGTTGCCCTCGATGAGGTCGAAATCTTGCGGATGCGTTTCGTCGCCAGGGAAATAACCGTCGGTGCCGGCGGTAAAGCGCAGGTCGAGATCGAGCGTGGCCCAGCCGATTCGGTCGGCGGTGTCGCAGTGTAGGTCAAATACGGGATATGCCATGGTTCCTCCGGTTGCAGCGTTTCTTTGCAAACTGTCATTGAATTGTATGACTAGGGTATAGTTAGCGCCATATGTTCACGGCGGCCCGCGTTGTGCGCCGCCCTTATCACGGAGGTTACCATGTCCAACCAGGACAAGAAGGTCAAGACCCATTATCGCGGCACGCTCGACGACGGCACGCAGTTCGATAGCTCCTACGATCGCGGCGAGCCGCTGGAGTTCACCTGCGGCGCCGGTCAGATGATCAAGGGCTTCGACGCCGCTGTTGTCGACATGCAGGTGGGCGAGAAGAAGACCGTGCACATTCCTGCTGCCGATGCCTACGGCGAGCACAATCCCGAGATGGTTATTACCTTCCCGGCCGAACAGGTTCCCAACATCGAGCAGATCGAGAAGGGCATGAAGCTTTTCCTGTCCACGCCGAGCGGTATGCCCGTTCCCGCCGTGGTCATCGACGTAACGCCCGAGGCCGTGACGCTCGACGCCAACCACGAGCTGGCCGGCAAGGACCTCAACTTTGATATCGAGCTTGTTGAGGTCGAGGACTAGGCTATGCCTGCAAATCTGGTTTCGACGACATGCTTGGGAAATCTCAACGATCCGTCCTATGAACTCCTGCTTCGCCGGAAGCTGGGCGGCGTCTTTGAAGTTGACGAGCTACTGCTCGATTGGGACCAGGCTGATGTATGCGCGTTTGTGGGCGTGACGGAGCTGGGGCGCACGGTCGATGTTCGGCTGGATGCTGCCGACGGCGGTCGTCTTGCCGACGGCGACGTGCTCGCCGTCGACCACACGGGTGCGGTGCCCGTGGCGGTTGTCGTGCGCCTGCGCAGCGCCGAGGTTTATTTGGTCGAAGTTGACCGCATGGACCCGATTGCGCTCGCGCATGCGTGCTGGGAGATCGGCAATATGCATGCGCCGCTTTTTCGAGGCGATTCGGACGAGCATACCGTGCGCATGTATACGCCGGTGCAGCCTGTTTTGGGCCGCATGCTCCGGGGCGTCGAGGGCGTTCGGCTCTCGACGGTTACCCGTGAACTCGATTCGGACCGGCGCTTTGCGTCGAGTGCGTCGGACGCCGTTGTGAGTATGGCTCCAGACTTTACGATCGTAAAGAAGGCGCGCGGTTAACGTGCATATGAGTAAGACGGACTTTGAGAGGCAACTATTCAAAGTCCGTCTTGCTGTTGATGAGGTGCTTTGGGGGAAAGCATATGGGTCTTGAGGGAATCAAGCTGATTGCATGCGATTTGGACGGCACGTTGCTGCATCCGGGGGAGCGCGAGCCGCGTTCCGAGGCCTTTGAGCTCATCGACGAGCTGCATCGTCGCGGTATCGTGTTTATGCCGGCGAGCGGCCGTCAATATGCGAGCTTGCGCTATCTGTTTGCCCCGGTGGCCGATGAGCTCGCCTATGTATGCGAAAACGGAGCCCTGGTGATGAGCGAGGGACGTGCCGTTGTCAAGCGTTCCATGGAGCGTAGCCTTGCTATGGATATCGCGAATGCCGTGGTTGCATATCCCCATGCCGACGTGACCCTTTCGTGTGAGGGACACCTCTACACCATGAGCGGCAACGATGCGTTCGTCGATCATTTGCGCTATGAGGTCCACTGCGATGTGGCGGTGGTCGTCCGCCCCGAGGACATCGACGAGGACGTCATTAAGATTGCCTTCCAGACGCCCGAGGTGAATCAGCCGGCGGCCCTGGAGTATTTCGAGCGCCTCTTTAGCGACCGTGTCGACGTGATGACGTCGGGAACCGAATGGACAGACTTTATCGGTTTCGGTTCGGGCAAGGGCTCCGCGCTTGCCGATTACGGTCGTGCCCTGGGTATTTCGCCCGATGAAATGATGGCGTTTGGCGATAACGAAAACGACCGTGACATGCTCAATGTAGTGGGCCATCCTTATCTAATGGAGAGCTGCAATCCCAGCATGCGCGGTATCAATGACCGTGTCCGCTACGTGCGCACGGTCGAAGAAGAACTGCGCCGTCTGCTCGCCGAGTAGGTTTTCGCGACATACCTAGAAATCTATTTTTTGCTGCAAAGTGCGGAAAGGTGGATTTTAAGGCATGTCCCGAACATCTACCGGCAGTCGGGGCAGAGACCCTCGAAGATGGTGTAGTGCGACGTGACGCGCCAGCCGATTTGCTCGGACGCCTTGGCGTCGAGCTGGGCATCGAAGGGGAGCGGTACGTCGATGACGCGGCTGCACGAGGTGCAGATGATATGCGCATGCGGCTCGATCGTGCGATCGAAGCGGCTGCCGCCCGGCGTCTTGATGGAGAGGATTTCGCCGGCGTCGGCCAAGAGATTGAGATTGCGGTAGACCGTACCGCGGCTTATTTTGTCATCCTGCGCGCGCACGACGTTGTAGATTTCGTCGGCGGTGGGATGGTTATAGCTTTGGCGCACGGCGTCAAGAACCAGCTTTCGCTGCCTGGTATTCCTTCTTTGCACCGCCATGCGCCTCGCCTCTTTTCTATTAACGGTCGTAGGTAAATGATACCGTATTTAGCACACAATACTAATAATGAGGGCTGAAACCGTCTTCATTGGCAAGTGGGGCTCGGGCCTGGGCGTCTACGAGGCGAAAACGCGTTCCCATGCGCTCGTAGGAGGCATGAAGCGCCTCGAGATGAGATAGGATGTTTGCCGGAGCTCCCTGTATCTCCATCTCGACTGAGCCGTCTTCCATGTTACGCACCCAGCCGGTGAGTGCGCGTGCCTGCGCGAGGTTGGTGTTGGTAAAGCGAAAGCCAACGCCTTGGACTTGCCCCGTCCAGTGCAGGAAATAGCGCAGGGGAGCGTCTTGAGTGGCCTCGTCGCTTGCGAGCACGGTAAGCCTGCGGCGCAGCTCGAGCTCGACGTTTGATGGTTTTTGAGGCTCTCGACTGCCGCCGGTGACGCTGGAGAAGAACGTATCGAAGAGGCCCATCGCTATGCCTGCTTGTCTGCGTCGGCCGGGAAGGTAATGCCGGCCTGCTGGCGCACGGCATCCATGATACGCAGTGAGACGAGCG
>CABUJL010000087.1 GCA_902491915.1 uncultured Collinsella sp. | reverse complement strand
CGTCATAGATCTCGTGCGGCGTCGGCACGTGCGTGATGACCTGACGGTCGTCCTCGAGCTCAAAGCCCTCGGTCTCGGGGTCCACGGCGGGCTGGGATGCAGCCTGACCGTGGTCGTTGAGGAAGCCCGGCAGCTTGCCGTTGCGGGCGGCGTCCATAAAGTCCGAAGCCAGCGACTCCTCCAAAATCTCAGAGCAGGCGGCAACGCACTCGTCGCAGATAAAGATGTTGGTCGGACCCTTTACAAGGCGACGAACCTGTCCCTGCTCTTTTCCGCAAAAGGAGCAGCGGATGGGGTTGCCGTTCTCGTCGAAGTTGTCCTGCATGTTACCAGCCATCCTAGGCGTCCTTCGCGGCGAGGTCGCGCGAGATGACGATACGGTCGATCAGACCGTAGTCGAGGGCCTCGGCAGCGGTCAGGTAGTTGTCGCGCTCGGTATCGGCCTGGACCTTCTCGATGGGCTGGCCCGAGGCGTCGGACAGGATCTGGTTGAGCTCGCGGCGGGTCTTCTTAATCTCCTCGGCCACGATCTCAATCTCGGTCTGCTGGCCCTGCGCACCGCCGCTGGGCTGGTGAATCATGACCTTGGAATGCGGCAGGCAGAAGCGCTTGCCCTTGGCGCCGGCCGAAAGCAGCACGGCGGCCATAGACGCGGCCATGCCGACGCAAATGGTCGAGACCTGCGGCTTGATAAAGTTCATAGTGTCAAGAATTGCCAGGCCGGAGTAGACCTCGCCGCCGGGCGAATTGATGTAGAGCGAGATATCCTTCTCGGCATCCTGGCTCTCAAGATGCAGCAGCTGGGCAACGACCAGGTTGGCGCTGACGGAGTTGATCTCCTCGCCCAAAAAGATGATGCGGTCGTTGAGCAGGCGCGAATAGATATCGTAGCTGCGCTCGCCGCGCGGCGTCTGCTCGATAACGTATGGCACGAGGGCGGAATCGAACTTGGCGATCATACGCATCTCCATTTCTCTCTTGCGGACCAAATTGGTTCTAGATAAACGTACGGTGCCCGCATGCTATGCATTGGCTGGCACCGTACGAAGCAACCGGATAACCGGTGTATAACTTTACCCCATCACGGGCGCACGCATGCGCTCGCGGGCAAGGTGGCGAGAATTACTCGGCGTCCTTGGCGGTCTCGTCGACCTCGGTCACCTTGGCGTTCTCGACCAGGTGATCGACGGCCTTGGAGCGACGGATGGACTCGCGGACGGCAGGCATGCGGCCATCGGCGATGAACTCAGCCTTGGAAGCCTCGACGTCCTTGACGCCAGCCTTCTCGAACTCAGCGTTGATGTCGTCCTCGGTGACCTCGATCTTGAGCTCACGGGCGAGGGCGTCGAGAGCCAGGGACTCACGGGCAACGTCGTTGGCCTGCTTGTGCAGGTCGCCGATGAACTGCTCCATGGTCAGGCCGGAAGCGGGCAGCCAGGTGTCGAGGGTCATGCCGCGGGCAGCGAGGTTGGACAGGAAGTTCTGGCCAAGCTCCTCAAAGACGGACTGCTCGTAGTCGGCATCCATCTCGTCGAGCTGCAGACGTTCGGCGAGAGCGGAGACGCAACGGTTCTCCTTCTCGGCCGGGAGGCGGGAAGCCTTGTCCTGCTCGATCTCGATCTTGATGGCGTCGCGCATAGCGTCGATGCTGTCAAAGCCAAAGTCGGACTTGACGAGCTCGTCGGTGAGCTCGGGGGTGTTGCGGACCTTGATACCCTTGACGGTGACCTCGACGGTGTGGGTCTCGGCCTCCTCGCCCTCCTCGACCTCATCGGTCCAGGTGACGGTCTTGACATCGTCAACGTTGGCGCCGATCAGGGCCTCGTTGAACTCTGCGGGGTTGCTGTCGCTACCGGCGATGAGCATGCGGCCCTCGGCGGCGAAGTTGTCAGCGTTCTCGACGGCCTTGAGGTCGACGGTCACATAGTCGTCAGCCTCGACGGCGCGACCCTCGACGTCCTCGAAGGTGGCACGGTAGTTGAGGAGCATCTCGACCTGGTTGTTGATCTCGGACTCGGTGACCTCCGCAGGGGGCATCTCGATCTCGACGGCGTCGAAGGAGGAGAGCTCGGCAGCGGGACGCAGGGAGAACTCGACGGCGTAGGTGTAGTCCTCGTGATCCTTGGCGAGGTCGAGCTCCTTGTAGTCACCGTTCTTGGTGGGGACGATGTCCAGCTCGTTGAGGACGGCGGGCTCGTTGGCGGCGATCAGGTCGTTGGTGGCCTGAGCGAGGGTAGCCTCGGCGCCAAGTGCGGAGTCGATGACCGGACGGGGAGCCTTACCGGCACGGAAGCCCGGGAAGCGGTACTTCTTGGCGGTGTCCTTGTAGGCCTTCTTGATCGCGGCGTCGACGTCGGCGGCCGGGACGGTGACCGTAGCGGTGAGCTTGGCGTCCTTGACGTCAGAAGCGGTGATGTTCAACACGTTCCTCCTCATACTGCCCAGCTTATCTGAGGTGCTGGTACCTTTATGCAACAAGCGTCGCGAGGGCATAAGCCAACGCGGGTGCGTTGGTGCGGGCGAAAGGACTCGAACCTTCACGGGAATCCCACCAGAACCTAAATCTGGCGCGTCTACCAATTCCGCCACGCCCGCATGAGCGCACAGACTAGGAATGATAGCAGATACGAACGGCAAGCGCACGCACACCTTTTACAAGCTCACGACCTCACCACGAGTTACAGCGGAACAGGGTAGCTAATTTGGGACGGGGCTTTTTTAGCTACCCCCATCGGCTATCCTCTGCAGCCCACAATTCGGTCGAAAAGTGGGCTGCAGTTTCCCCGGGCTAGGCAAAGAGCAGATACAGCGGCTCCTCGCCTACTCCCCCAGCAGGGCCTTCTCGGGCGTGATGGGCAGCGAGCGGACCTGATGTCCGGTGGCATGTGCCACGGCCGAGGCCACGGCGGCGAGCGGCGTGTTGATGACGACCTCGCCGATCGACTTGGCGCCAAACGGGCCCGTCGGCTCGTAACTCGGCTCAAAGGCCACGCGAATGCTGCCGATATCCAGGCGCGTGGGCAGCTTGTAGCTCATAAAGTTGCCGGTGCGCAGGCGGCCGCGGTCGTCGTGCTCGACAATCTCGTAGAGCGCGTGACCGATACCCTGGGCAATGCCACCCTCGGCCTGGACGCGCGCGAGCGCCTCGTTGATAACGGTGCCGCAGTCCACAGCCGCCACGTAGTCCACCACGGTCACCTTGCCGGTGGCCTTGTCGACCTCGACCTCGGCGATGCCGGCCATAAACGGCGGAGGCGAAACGGGCAGGCAGGCAGAGGCATGCGAGGTGAGCGCGTCGCCGCCCGCGATGTTCTTGACGCACAGGTTGGCAAAGTCACGCAGCGTGAGGTAACGGTTCTGCTCGCGCGCGGCACGCTCGTCGGACAGGCGCACGTACTGACCATCGAAGACCACGTCGGCGGCGTCCACGTCCCACATCTGGGCGGCCTTGGCGCAAATCTTCTCACGCAGCTCGGTCGCGGCGTTCTTGGCGGCAAGGCCCGTCACGTAGGTACCGGAGCTCGCGTACGAGCCGGCGTCGAACGGCGACACGTCGGTGTCCACGCCGCGCACCACGATAAGCGAGCTCTCCACGCCCAGCTCCTCGGCGGCAATCTGCGCCAGAATCGTGTCGACGCCCATGCCGTTATCGGTGGCGCCGGTACCGATGGTAATGAAGCCGTCCTCTTCCAGGCGCATATCGATGCCGGCGATGTCCACGTTAGAGATGCCCGAGCCCTGCATGGTGAGCGCGCAGCCCAGGGCGCGAACGCGGTCGCCCAGGTCCACGGCCAGCGGCTTGTCGCGCCAGCCGATCATGTCCATCGCGCGCAGCAGGCAGCGGTCGAGTGCGCAGGCGTTGAGCTTCTCGTTGTAGTACTGCGGCATGATCTCGCCCTCGCGCACGATGTTCTTAAGGCGCAGGTCGGCGGGGTCCATGTGCAGCATATCGGCGAGCTCGTTGACGGCGCTCTCCACGGCAAACTGGCCCTGGGTGGCACCGTAGCCGCGATACGCACCGCCACGGTTGGTATTGGTGTAGACGGCGTCCCAGCTAAAGCGGCTCGCCTTCACGTGGTTGTAGATGGGCAGGCTCTTGTGGCCCGAAAGGCCGATCGTCGTGGTGGCATGCTCGCCATAGGCGCCGGCGTTGGACAGCGTATGCAGGTCGATGGCCGTGATGGTGCCGTCGTTCATGGCGCCCAGCTTAACGGTCATCTGCATCTGGTGGCGCGAGTTGCCCGCGGTGATGGTCTCCTCGCGGGTGTAGCAGCAGTAGCTCGGACGGCCGGTCTGCTGGGTAACGAACGCCACGAAGATCTCGCAGCAGCCCGTCTGCTTGGAGCCAAAGCCGCCGCCGATGCGCGGCTTAATGACCTGCACCTGCGACTGCGGGATATCGAGCGACTGCGCGACCATGCGGCGCACGTGGAAGGGCACCTGCGTGGAGGTGGTCACCGAGATACGCCCAAACGCGTCGGTCGTCGCGAAGGCGCGGAAGGTTTCCATGGGCGCGGTCTGCGTGGCCTGGCTGGTGTAGGTGCGGGTGAACACGATGTCGCTCTGGGCGAACGCCTTGTCAAGGTTGCCAAAATCGCTGGTACCGCTGCACACCAGGTTGCGGGACACGTCGCCGCCCTGCGGGAACATAAAGGTCACGTCGCCCTCGGGGTGGACCACGATGTCGTTATCGAGCGCCTGGGTAAAGTCGAGCAGGGGCTCAAGCACCTCGTAGTCGACCTTGATGAGCTTGAGCGCCTTGTCGGCGGCCTCCTCAGTCTCGGCGGCGACGATCGCCACCTCCTCGTTTTGGTAGCGCACCAGGTTCTCAAGAATCAGACGGTCGTAGGGCGAAGGCTGCGGATAGCTCTGGCCGGCGATGGTAAAGCGGCGCTTGGGCACGTCCTCGTAGGTGTAGACGCCCACCACGCCAGGCACCTTCAGGGCACGCGACGTATCGATGGAGCGGATCTTGGCGCGGGCATACGGGCTGCGCTTGAGCTTGACGATCAGGGCGCCGGCGGGCACCAAGTCGCCCGTGTAGACGGGACGCCCCTCGAGCAGGGCCTTCGAGTCCTTCTTGGGCTGCTTGTGAGTGATCTGCTTGTAGGAGACACCGTCGGAGCTGGTGTTATTGACCGGCAGCTCGGGCATCTCAAAGCCCACCTGCACGCCGGACTCGTTGAGGAAGCGGACGATGGCGCGCAGCTGGCTCTCGTAGCCGCTGCAACGGCACAGGTTGCCGGCGAGCTGGCGCGAGAGCTCCTCGCGCGTGGCGACGAGGCTCGGGTCCTCCTTGGCGGCGCGGGCAAGCGCCAGCACGTTCATAATGAGGCCGGGGGCGCAAAAACCGCACTGCTCGGCGCCTTCGGCAGCCATCGCACGGGCGAGAGCCTCGGACTCGACCTTAAGGCCCTCAAGCGTGGTGATGGTGTGTCCCTCAACACGGGCGGCGGGAACCGAGCAGCTCAGCACCGGGTCGCCGTCGAGCCACACCGTGCACAGGCCGCAGTTGGTGGTTTCGCAGGCACAGCGCACCGACGCGCAACCCTGCTCGCGCAGCAGCGCAAAGAGCATGGTGTCGGGGGCAATCTGAACCTTGACCTTGCGGCCGTTGAGCGTAAAGGAAAGATCGATGAGTTTGGCAGCCATTAGCGCACCTCGCTAGAATCGACGCCGGGCACGCGGCGGCAGGAATACTCGTCCGTGGCGAACTTAGGGATCTGCACGGTCTCGAGCTCGCGGGCAAGCGCGGCCGAAAGCTCGATGCCGGCGGCGCGACGCACGGCCTGCACGGCAAGCGGCGCCGAGATGCGACGGCGGTACTCGGCTGAGCCCCACAGGTTGGTGCCGTAGCTCAGCGCGCGCACGGACGCGGCAAGGGCACGCAGCTCGTCCTCGGAAGGCTGCTCGTTCACCAGGCCGCATGCCTCGCCCCGCAGCAGGGTCGCGCGCAGCGGGCGGGCGCCCACGGTGACATGCCAGCTGTTGTCCCACCAGGCAGCGGTGACGTTTAAGGAGGGGAAGTCGGTCGCGGCCTTGCGCACGGCTTCGTAGCTTGCGCGGTAATCGTACTTGACGACCACGACGTGCTCGATCACGTCGCGCACGTAGCCCATGTCAACGAACTCGGCGAGCGGCACGCGACCGGCGCCCGTCAGCTCAACATAGGAATCGAGCGCGAGGAAGGCGGAGAGAACGTCAGAGAAGCCAAAGCGGCCGTAGATGCTGCCGCCCACCGTGGCGGTGTTGCGCAACTGAACGCCCACGATGTCGTGGACGGCAAACTCAAAGACATGGTTGACAAGCGCATTGAGCCCGACATGACGCTCGAGCTGGCGCAGGGTGCACATGGCACCGATGCGAAACTCGGTCTCGGTCTCCTCGATTTGATCGAGTCCGCAGGCCGAAAGGTCAATCGCCGTCGCCACACGACGCGAACCCAGGCGCATCCAGATGCCGCCGCCCACAATCTTGTTGTTGCGGTTCTTCTGCAAGAGCTCATAGGCTTCGGCCGCGTTTCCAACACGGACGTAGGTACCGAACTTGAGCACGTTCTCCCCCATCTCTTCACTTGTCCAGTACTTTTAAGTGTACCAAACGAGGGGCCGCCGCCATCGTCACCATAGAAAAAGGCTCCCAGCCGGATAGCTGGGAGCCTCATCACATGCTATATCGAGCGAAGATTTAGCAGACGCCCTGGGCGAGCATGGCGTCGGCGACCTTCAGGAAGCCGGCGATGTTGGCGCCCATGACGAAGTTGCCCTCCTGGCCATACTCCTTGGCGGTGTCGTCCACGTTGTGGAACATGCCGCGCATGAGCTGCTCGAGCTTGCCGTCGACCTCCTCGAAGGTCCAGGACAGGTGCTCGGCGTTCTGGCTCATCTCCAGGCCGGACACGAGCACGCCGCCGGCGTTGGCAGCCTTACCGGGCATAAAGGCGACGCCGTTCTCCTGGAAGTAGGTCGTGGCCTCGATGGTCGTGGGCATGTTCGCGCCCTCGCCGACCACCTTGCAGCCGTTGGCGACGAGCGCCTGGGCGTCCTCGAGCAGCAACGTGTTCTCGCGAGCGCAGGGCAGCGCGATGTCGCAGGGCAGCTGCCACACGCCACGGCCGTCGCCCTCGTGCCACACGGCATTGGGCTTCTCGTCGAGGTACATAGCGAGCGTAACGCCCTTGTCGTGGCCGGAGCGCTTCTTGTTGTAGACATGCTCGAGCACGGTGTAGTCGATGCCGTCGGGATCCTCAACCCAGCCGTGGGTATCGGAGCAGGCGAGCACCTTACCGCCGAGCTGGGAAACCTTCTGGACGGCGTAGATGGCGACGTTACCGGAGCCGTGAACGACGACGTTCTTGCCCTCGAAGGAGTCGCCGCGGCTCTTGAGGTACTCGTCCACAAAGTAGGCCAGGCCGTAGCCGGTAGCCTCGGTACGGGCGAGCGAGCCGCCAAAGGAGAGGCCCTTGCCGGTAAGGACGCCGGTCCACTCGTTGGTCAGGCGCTTGTACTGACCGAACAGGTAGGCAACCTCGCGGCCGCCAACGCCCAGGTCGCCGGCGGGAACGTCGGTGTTGGGGCCAATGTGGCGATAGAGCTCGGTCATGAAGG
>CABUJL010000086.1 GCA_902491915.1 uncultured Collinsella sp. | reverse complement strand
GAGCTTCTCCTCGACCTTGTGCTCGATCGGCTGGCCGTGGCAGTCCCAACCGGGGACATAGGGAACCTCATAGCCCTGCATCATCCAGTAGCGGTTGATCATGTCCTTGGAGATCTTGTTCATGGCGTGGCCGATGTGGATCGGGCCGTTGGCGTACGGAGGACCGTCGTGCAGCACAAACTTCTTGTGACCCTCGTTCTTCTTCAGAACCTGCTCGTAGACCTTGTTGTCCTGCCAGTCCTTGAGTCGCTTGGGCTCGGACTTGGAAAGACCGGCACGCATGGGAAAACCGGTCTTGGGCAGATTCATCGTCTGCTTGTACTCGTTTGCCACGGTACCCCTTTCATGTCGTGGGCGCGCACGCCCGTTGGGCACCAAAAAAGCGCCCGTCCCTACAAGCTGGGACGAAGCGCCACAAAACGGGCTGTACGCCCGCAAAAGCTCTTCGCTTAACCACCCAGCTTAGATGCCCTCGCCCGCATATTCGCGCGCTCGCATCCGTTACTCGGCTGGCCTGTATCGACGACCATCTCGGCGATGTCTACTAAGACGAACCTGCACGGCACGCCCGTTGGGACCGCAGCTCCGGGGTGATTTTCATCGGTCGCATGCACGGGTTCCCAGCGCTTCCCGCTCTCTGTAGCATGCGGACGGCCGACTACTCGTCCCCATCAACGCTTATGCGGTGTATGGTAGCACGGTCAGCGCCGCCGAAAAACCCTCAACACTGGTTTTATACGTTCGAAATTTCTCGCTATTACAGCCCTTCTCTAGGAGCAAAATACCTGAAAGCACTCTATCTCACGAAAGAAGGTACCTATGCGCACAATTGGAATGAGCGACTATACCGTCGGCGAAGACTGCTTTGACGAGCTGCCCGGCGCGCTGGCCGAGTACGGAGCGACCAAGGTCGCGATCATCGGTGGCAAGCGAGCACTGGCCGCAGCACTTCCCGGCATCGAAGCTGCACTGGCAGGTACCGACGTCGAGATTCTGGAGACGCGCGTCTACGGTACCAACAGTACGCGTGCCAATATCGCCAAGGTCGTAAACTCCCCCGCCTGCCAGGAAGCCGACGTGCTCATCGCCTGCGGCGGCGGCAAGGCGCTCGACACCGTCAAGACGGCGGCCATCGAGCTCAAGAAGATCGTCTTTACCGTGCCGACGATCTGCTCCAACTGCTCCGCCGCTACCGCCATTGCCGTTGTCTACAACGACGACGGCTCGCTCGAGGGCTATTCGTACCCCAACCGCCCCGCGCACATCTTCATCAACCCCAAGATCATCGCCGAGGCACCGGCAGAATACTTCTGGGCCGGCGTGGGCGATGCCCTGTCTAAGCAGCCCGAGGTCGAGTACGCTACGAGCGCCGGCAACTTGGAGCACACCGCCGGTCTTGGCCTGGCACTCGCCCACACCTGCTCCGAGCCGCTGTTTACCTACGGCGTTCAGGGTCTTAAGGACGTGCGCCAGAATCTGTCGAGCGAGGCCGTCAAGCAGATAGCGCTCGACATCGTGGTCAACACGGGCTATGTCTCAAACCTGACCAACCAGAACGATTACTACTACAACTCAAGTGTGGCGCACGCGTTCTACAACGCCACCTGCAGCATTCCGCGTGAGGGCACCTACCTGCACGGCGAGGTCGTAAGCCTGGGCGTGCTCGCGCTGTTTGCCTATACGGGCGATACCGAAAACCTTGAGCGCTACGCCGCCTTTAACAAGCAGATGGGACTGCCCGTGACGCTTGAGCAGGTCGGGCTTTCCGAGGCCGACATCCCTGCCCTATGCGAGCACGCGCATGCCACCAACGAATGGAAGCAGGGAAACCCCGAGCCTTTCACCGACGAAAAGTTCGCCGCCGCCATCAAGGCCGTCAACGCCTACGGCCATGCGCTCTAGGACTGGCCCAAAACCACCACAAAGGGGACAGGCACCTTTGTGGTGGTTTTTTATTGCTCAAGTATTTTGGGGTCGAACTCGCTAGCCGGAATGACGCGGTAGCCGTGACGCAGCAACAGATCGACGAAAACGCCGTTGCCCGCGGTGAGCGTACCGCTAAAGGTGCCGTCGTAGATGCGCCCTGCACCACACGAGGGACTGCGGTCCTGCAAGACACACGCGGCGATCTCTTCCGGACCGCCCGCCTGCTCACACATATCGAGCGCACGTTGAGCGCCCAGGCGGAATTCCCGGTCAACGGACACGCCCTCGCAGGTACGAACCTCGCCGTTCACAATCTCGGACGGCTTGCGCGGCGTGGGCAGGCCCCCAAAGACCTCAGGGCACACCAAGAGGACCTCGGTCCCCGTACGCTCGCAGGCCTCGACCAGCTCGCGATGGTAATTATTGAGACCGTTATACTTGCAGCTCTCGCCCATCAAGCAGGCGCTCACCACGATCTTCATGTGCATCCCTCCTAAGCAAAACGCCCCATTTGAGATAGGCACTCAAATGGGGCGTCGATATTTACTGTCCCGAACGCAACGTTACTGTTGCTTTGGCATCAGCGGATTTTCGCGTGTGAGGAGGTTCATGAACTCCTCGCCCGTGATCGTCTCCTTCTTGTACAGATAACGAGCCAGCTCATGGAGCTTGAACTTGTTCTCCTTCAGGATCTGCAGGGCGCGATCATGCGCGTCCTCGATCAGCTTGGCGACAATCGCGTCCACGCGCTCGGCCGTACCGGGGGCGCAGGTGAGCGACGTGTCCTGGTTGAGGTACGCGTTCTGGACGGTACCGAGCGCCATCATGCCAAACTCATCGGACATACCAAAGCGCGTCACCATGTTACGGGCGAGTTTGGTGGCCTGCTCGATATCGTTGGCAGCACCAGTCGTCATCTCGCCAAAGATGAGCTCCTCCGCGGCACGTCCACCGCAGTAGACGGCGAGCTTGTCCAGGACCTCCTGGCGCGTGGTCAGGAAGCGCTCGTCCTCCTCGACCTGCATGGTGTAGCCCAGAGCGCCGCTCGTGCGCGGCACGATGGTGATCTTGGTAACCGGCGCGGAACCCTTTTGGCGGGCAGCGACGATGGCATGACCGATCTCGTGGTAGGAAACGACCTGCTTCTCGTGGTCGGAAAGCACCGTGGACTTACGCTGCTGGCCGGCAATGACGACCTCCACCGACTCCTCGAAGTCGTCCTGGGTCGCGCGCTTGCGGCCTTCGCGAACAGCGCGCAGGGCACCCTCGTTGATGATATTGGCAAGGTCGGCGCCCGAGGCACCGGGCGTGGCGCGGGCAATAGCGGTCAGGTCGATCGGCGGCTCGGTCTTCACACTCTTGGCGTGGAGCTCGAGGATGTTCTTACGGCCGGTCAGATCGGGCAACTCGACGGGGATGCGGCGGTCAAAACGACCGGGGCGCAGTAGAGCGGGATCGAGACTGTCGGGGCGGTTGGTTGCGGCAAGGACAACGATACCCTTGTGGTTATCGAAGCCATCCATCTCGGTCAGCAACTGATTGAGCGTCTGCTCGCGCTCGTCGTTGCCGCTAAAGCCGCCGCCATCGCGCTTCTTACCGATGGTATCGATCTCATCGATAAAGACGATACACGGGGCCTTTTCCTTGGCCTGCTTAAACAGGTCACGAACCTTTGCAGCGCCGCGACCAACAAACATCTCAACGAACTCAGAGCCCGAAATGCTAAAGAACGGAACACCGGCCTCGCCGGCAACAGCCTTGGCAAGCAGGGTCTTACCGGTACCCGGAGGGCCAACAAGGAGAGCACCGCGCGGCAGCTTGGCGCCGATCTCCTCGTAGCGCTGCGGCTTCTCCAGAAAGTCGACGACCTCCTTGAGAGACTCCTTGGCCTCTTCCTGGCCGGCGACGTCCTTAAAGGTCACGCCCACGTCCTTGGAGGCGATCACGCGCGCGCCGGACTTACCCAGTCCGCCGCCGCCAAAACCGCCGCCGCCAAAGTTCATCGACGGGCCGTCATCGCCCATAGCCTTCTTCATGCGGCGGTTGAGCCACCAACCGATGAGGAAGAAAATCGCCATGGGAAGAATGAGTGTGAGCAGGTAGTAGGTCATCAGACCCGAGTTCTTATCGGGAACAACCGACTCAAGCGAGGCGCCAGATTCAAGCACGCGATCGGTAAAGCCCGCGTCATTCGGCACACCGGTCGTCTTATAGGCGATGTTCTCGTCCTCGCCCTTCTTGGTGTAATAAATCGAGTAATCGTCCGTGTTGTACTCGACTTTGTCGACACTCTTCTTATCGAGCGCTTTGACAAACGTCGAATAATCGGTCTTCGTAATCTGCTGCGTGTGACCGATGTTAGGGAACAGAACGGTCGAGAGCACGAGGTAGACGACGAAGGCGATGAGCACGTAGAGGATCATATTCCGTCTACGTTTGTTGTCATCCATCTCCATCTGCTTGAACTCCATCTACTGGGGTTGATAATGCTAACTAGAATACCCAACCCGGCCGGCGATAAACCGACGCCGGGCACGAAAGGACAGAGATGGCATCACTGTAAGTCGGCAAGGTTCAAATCTATACAGGCGACGGCAAGGGCAAGACGACGGCTGCTTTGGGGCGCGAGAGGATGTCGAGGAACTGATTGCGATAAAGCCCGCCACCACGGAGCTCGTGCTCCCCGGCCGCGGCTTGCTACCCCTCGCCGACCTTGCCGACCTAGTAACCGAAATGCGCCCCGTCAAACACTACTTCGACGAAGGCCTCCTAGCCCGTCAAGGCATCGAATACTAATTGATTCGTTTTCCGCCAACACCTACAGCTCATAAGGAAGTTGCGGTGGAATAGAACTTGTTGGTCCGCAAGGGCTTTTCAGGAACTATTTCACCGCAACTTATCAGGGGAACCCGACGGATGAGCTAGGCGGTGGCGCGGCCTAGCCAGTTGCCGCTGTGGTGGTAGATGGTGAACATGGTTGCGGTGATGAGCCAGGTTACGGGGTAAACCAACAGCAGGTGCTCAAGCGACGGATCGAACGGCATAATCGCAAACACCCAGATCACCCTGAGCACGACAGTGCCAAAAATCGTGAGCAGCATGGGCTGCAAGCTCACGCCGGCGCCGCGAATGGAGCCCGAGGCGTTCTCGATAATCGAGAAAATCGCATAGAACGGCGCAATGAAATGGAGGATGGTCGTGGTGTACGCCGAAATCGAAGCATCGTCGACAAACAAACGCGACAGCGGGCCCGAAAACACCAGCAGCACGGCAGACAGGCCACCAATGAGCATAAACGACAGCACGAGCGACGTATGGTAGCCCTTGCGCATGCGCTCGTAGTTGCGCGCGCCAAAGTTCTGCGCCGAGAACGTAGTGATCGATACGCCGAGCGCCTCGGTCACCATCCAGATAATGCCATCCAGGCGCCCAGATAGACCCCAAGCAGTCGTGACATCGGCGCCAAACGAATTAACCGACACCTGGATCAGCACGTTCGAGATCGAATAGGCAGCCGATTGAAAACCGAGTGGCAGACCACACGAGATCATACTCTTGCAAATACCGCGATCGATACCGAGCTTAGACAGCGAAAGACGCCATGCACCCGGAGCGCGCATCATGCGCAACACGATCATCGTTGCATTGGAGCAAATGGTCAGCGCCACTGCGATGCCGCAGCCCAGCGCCTCCATATGCAACACAGCGACAAAGATGATATCCAGCACCACGTTAACAAGGCAGCCAGAGGCAATGATCACGGCGGGCCCGCGCGTGTCGCCCACGGCACGCAGCAGTGCGGTTCCCATATTCAGCAGCAGTGCCGCAACCATCGCGGCAAAATAACAGCGAGCATAGGCCACACCCTCGGCCAATAGTTCATGCGGCGTGTTCATAAGCACCAGCATGGGTTCAACGAACACTATGCCAAGAATCGAGAAAACGATACCGCCCACCAGTGCGAGCGTCATGGCTGTATGGATCGAACGACTCAGTCGCTCATCATCGTGCTGGCCAAAATACTGACCGGTAATAACGGCACAGCCAGCACCCACACCGACGCAAAAACCAATGCAGAGCTCCGTAAGCACCATCGTGGCCTGAATGCCGCCCAGCGCGAGCTTGCCGCCAAACTGGCCAACGATATACGTACCGATAAGCGTGTAGGCCTGCTGAAAAAACGAACTAAAAAAGATGGGAACGCACAGCGACAGCAATTGCTGCCAAATGACACCTTGCGTTACATCGATCGCCGTAGATTTCTTAGCCACACGCCCTCCCCACACGCATACGTCAAACAGCAAAACAGCAATTTAAAACCAAAGCCAAATCCAGCTTAGCACCGACTAGCGGCGACCGAAACACCCCGAATTAGAGCACAGTGCGGAATAACTGCCTAGTGATACAAACCCGGCTGGTAGTGATACTCATTGCTCACGTGCGGGCACAGCTGCCAAAAGGCGACGGCGCTCGCCGCGGCCACGTTAAGCGAATCGACCCCGTGCGCCATCGGAATGCGCACCGCGTGGTCACAGCCGGCAATGGTCTTGGCGCCCAAGCCGGCACCCTCGGTACCCATAAAGATTGCCAAGCGGTCAATCTCCTGCAGCACGGGATCGTCCAGCGATACGGAATCGTCCGTCAACGCCATAGCGGCACACGAAAAACCGGCATCGTGCAACGCGCTCAGACCATCATGCGGCCACACACGAGCCTCGCTGCCAATACGCGTCCACGGCACCTGAAACACGGTGCCCATGCTCACGCGGGCCGAGCGACGGTACAGCGGGTCGCAGCACGTCGGGCTGACCAAAATACCGTCAACGTTCAATGCGGCAGCCGAGCGGAAAATAGCGCCAACATTGGTGTGATCGACAATACTCTCAAGCACGCACACACGCACCGGACGATCCCCCGCCGCCTCGACGACACCGCCCAAGAACTCATCAACCGGAATCTGACGCGGGCGACGGAACGCCGCGAGCGCACCACGCGTCACGTTAAAGCCCGTCAACTGCTCCATGAGCTCCATGGAGGCCACGAACACGGGAACCGGACCCGCTCCCTCGCGCACGACAAGCTGGTCAAACAGCGGCATCATCTGGTCGAGCCAGCGCTCGCCCAAAAGAAAGCTCACCGGCTCATATCCGGCGCGAACCGCACGCTCGATGACCTTGGCACTCTCAGCGATAAAAATGCCCTTCTGCGGCTCCAGCACGCAGCGAAGCTCACGCTCGGTCAGTCGCACATAGGCATCGAGCCGCTCGTCATCGAGCGAATCAATTCGCAGAACCTCAACGGCATCAGTCATAGCAGCCAGCCCGCACCCTTCTTTGCAGCACATCTATACCAAACGAGGCGACGCTAAGCGCCGCCCCATGCATTCAATCAACCCGATGATACCGTTCACGCCAGACGATTTACGCCTCAACGCGATGATACGTCACGAACTCATAATCGACGCCCTCGTCACCCTCACCGGCGGCAATCGTCGCGACCTCGCTACGCTGCGCAATCTCCCACGCGGGATCGGCGTCCAAGTCGGGAAAGTACGTGTCCACGGGATGGACGCAGTGGTTATGAGTGACCTCGGCCTCCACGCAGTACAGCAAAAACTGCCGATAGACATCGCCGCCACCGATCACCCAGGCAACGGGCTCATCGGCAACCGCAGCGAGCGCTTCGTCAACGCTATGCACCACGTCGACGCCCTCGCGGGTAAAGCCTATATCGCGCGTAAGCAC
>CABUJL010000085.1 GCA_902491915.1 uncultured Collinsella sp. | reverse complement strand
ACACAAGGAAGAAGGATTGAATGGCGGATTCTCAGATCCATGTCGCGCTTGCGGGTAACCCCAACTGCGGCAAGACCACGCTTTTCAACCTGATCACCGGCGCCAACGGCTACGTTGGCAACTGGCCCGGCGTCACGGTTGAGAAAAAGGAAGCCAAGCTCCTAAGCGACAAGAACGTTACCATCACGGACCTCCCTGGCATCTACTCGCTTTCCCCCTACAGCCCCGAGGAGCAATGCTCGCGCGATTACCTCATGAGCGGCGAGCCCGATGTCGTCGTCCAGGTGGTCGACGCCACCAACCTCGAGCGCAACCTGTACCTGGCGCTTCAGGTTATCGAGACCGGCCTGCCCGTGGTCGTTGCCCTCAACATGGCCGACTTGGTCGAGAAGAACGGCGACAAGATCGACACGGACAAGCTCTCCAAGAAGCTCGGCTGCCCGGTCATGATGATCTCGGCCCTTAAGAACAAGGGCATCAAGGAGCTGTTCGAGCAGGTTAAGAAGTCCGCTGCTTCCAAGGGCGAGGTGCCGGAGCACAAGTTCGACTCCTCCATCGAGGACGTTCTGGACCACATCGAGAACAACCTGCCGGCGAGCGTTCCCGCTAACAAGCGTCGCTATTACGCCGTCAAGCTGTTCGAGCGTGATGCAGACGCCTGCAAGCTCATCAACCTCACCAAGGAGAAGGCCGCTCGCGTGGAGGAGCTGGTCGCCCAGTGCGAGCAGGACTGCGACGACGATGCCGAGTCCATCATCACCGGTGAGCGCTATGGCGTCATCGCGCACATCATCGATGAGTGCCTCACCAAGGCCCCGGCCAAGATGAGCACCTCCGAGAAGATCGACCGTGTGGTTACCAACCGTATCCTGGGCTTGCCGATCTTTGTCGTCATCATGTTCTGCGTGTACTACATCGCCGTTTCCACCCTGGGCGGCACGGTGACCGACTTCACCAACGACCAGCTCTTTGGCACCGACGGTTGGTATGTGCTCGGCCAGGGCCGCGACGCCTACGATGCAGCCGTCGAGGCTGCGGGCGACGATGCCGACTCGGTCGACCCGGCGCAGTACGGCCCCTATGTCCCGGGTATCACCACCGCGGTGCATGACGCCCTTGTGGCGGGCGGCACCGAGGACGGCGGTCTTGTTGACTCCCTTGTCTGCGACGGTATCGTGGCCGGCATCGGCGCCATCATGGGCTTTGTCCCGCAGATGTTCCTGTTGTTCGTGATGCTCTCTTTCCTGGAGGACTGCGGCTACATGGCCCGCGTCGCCTTCATCATGGACCGCGTGTTCCGCCGCTTTGGCCTGTCCGGTAAGTCCTTTATCCCCATGCTCGTGACCTCGGGCTGCGGCGTTCCCGGAGTCATGGCTACCAAGACCATCGAGAACGAGAAGGACCGCCGCATGACGGTTATGACCACCACGTTCATCCCCTGTGGTGCCAAGCTGCCGATCATCGCCCTGCTCATGGGTTCCATCATCGGCGATTCTTCCACCACCGCCGCGTGGATCAGTCCGCTGTTCTACTTCCTGGGCGTCTTTGCCGTCATCGCTTCGGGCCTCATGCTCAAGAAGACCAAGCTCTTCGCCGGCCGCCCGACGCCGTTTGTTATGGAGCTTCCTGCCTACCACTTCCCGGCGATCCGCTCTTGGGCGCTGCACGTGTGGGAGCGCTGCTGGGCCTTTATCAAGAAGGCCGGTACGGTCATCTTCGCGTCCACTGTCGTGGTTTGGTTCCTGTCCAACTTTGGTAGCTACAACGGTTCCTTTGGCTACCTGCCCGCGATGGACGGCATCTCCGAGGAGTTCATGGACTACTCCGTGCTGGCCATGCTCGGTAACCTGATCTCCTGGATCTTCGCCCCGCTTGGCTTTAGCACCTGGCAGGCAACAGCGCTGTCCGTCTCGGGCCTTGTCGCCAAGGAGAACGTCGTCGCCACCGCCGGCTCGCTGCTGTCCGTTGCCGACGCGGGCGAGACCGACCCGAGCCTGTGGACCGCGTTTGCCGGCATGTTCCCCACCATGGGCGCTTGCGTCGCCTTTGGCGCGTTCAACCTGCTGTGCGCTCCGTGCTTTGCTGCCATGGGTGCCATCCGCAACCAGATGGATTCCGGCAAGTGGTTCGCGATTGCCATCGGTTACGAGTGCATCTTCGCTTGGGTGATCGGCCTGTTCATCAACCAGTTCTACAACCTGCTTGTGTTGGGACAGTTTGGTATCTGGACGGTTGTGGCCATCGTGCTGCTGGTTGCGATGCTCTTCCAGATCTTCCGTCCCATGCCCAAGCATGCATGGACCGACGAGGACGAGACCAACGCTGCTTCCGCCGCAGTTTCCGCTTAAGTCCGAATAAGGATTAACCCCTTTCCATGAGCCCGGGTGTCCCAGCGACACTCGGGCTTTTTGGTGCAATGGGGGACAGATTGCTTTGCTCCAGAAGTTAAGATGTGGCGTTTCCGCAGATAAACCCGACCAAAATTAACCTGTCCCTTTTTGGTAGGTGGAGAATGGGGTAAAGTAAGTGATGGTTAACTAGAGGAGGCTTGCTATGGCACCTATCGATATTGTTGTGCTGGCTGTTATCGGCATTGCGTTTGTCGCGGTATGCGTGCGCATCTACCGCAAGGGCACCTGCGCCGACTGCGCTCAGGGTGGCGTTTGCACCGGGCATTGCTCCAACAAAAAGACGTGCGCCGCACTTAAGGGCGTGGACAAAATCGCCGAAGACTTGGGCCGCGGTATTCATTAGCCGACCGGCGTTTGGGCATGTTTGACTGCGGATACGGCAGTTTCTGGTACGATAGGTACGTCAGCAACTGCCGCCTAGCGGCTCAAATGAAAGGAATCCCGCATGGAGTCCTCCGCCTATCCAATGCTCTTTAGTCCGATCAAGGTCGGTACGACCGAGGTCAAGAACCGCGTCTTTATGCCGCCGGTGTCCACGAACCTGGCCGATCATGGCTATGTGACCGACGACTTGGTCGATCATTACCGTGCCCGCGCCAAGGGCGGCGTGGGCCTCATCATAACCGAGGTCGTGACGGTCGAGCCCACCTATACCTATCTGCCGGGCGACATGTGCTGTTACGACGACACGTTCATCCCTGGCTGGGAAAAGCTTGCCGCCGCTGTGCACGAGTACGGCTGCAAGATCATGCCGCAGCTCTTCCATCCCGCCTACATGGCCTTTAATATTCCGGGCACGCCGCGTCTGATCGCTCCGTCCTTTGTGGGTCCGTCCTATGCCCGCGAGGCGCCGCGTCCTATCACGGTCGATGAGATTCACGAGCTCACGCATCAGTTTGGCGACGCTGCCGTGCGTATGCAGAAGGCCGGTGTCGATGGCGTCGAGGTCCATGCGGCACACGCCCACGGCATGCTCGGCGGCTTTTTGACTCCGCTCTACAACAAGCGCACCGACGAGTACGGCGGCTCGCTCGACGCCCGTATGCGCTTCTTGCTCGAGGTCATCGCCGAGATTCGTGAGCGCTGCGGCAAGGACTTTATCATCGACGTCCGCATTTCGGGCGATGAGTACACCGATGGCGGTCTGACCCTCAACGACATGATCTACGTCTCGCGTCGCCTGGAGAAGGCCGGCGTCGACATGATTCATGTGTCGGGCGGCACCACCATCAAGCGCGGCTCCGCGATTCCCGCCGCCGGTACCCAGCAGGCCTCGCACGCCGCCTGCTCGCGCGAGATTAAAAAGCACGTCAGCATTCCCGTTGCCACCGTCGGCCGCATCAACGAGGCCTGGATCGCCGAGGAGCTGATCGAGGACGGCGCTGCCGACATCTGCATGATGGGCCGCGCCAATCTGTGCGATGCCGAGTTCTGCAACAAGGCCGCTGCCGGCAACGCCGACGACATCCGCCCCTGCATTGGCTGCCTGCGCTGCCTGAACGGCATTATGTTTGGCAAGCGCATCTCCTGCACCGTCAACCCCGATGTTGAGCGCGACGAGGCCGGTTACGAGCCTGCCGCCGAGGCCAAGAACGTACTGGTTGTGGGCGCTGGTCCTGCGGGCATGGAGGCAGCCTACATTGCCGCCAAGCGCGGCCATAACGTGGTGCTCGTGGATAAGCAGGATGAGCCGGGCGGCGAGATGCGTATCGCGGCCGTTCCGCCGGCAAAGCAGGAACTCACCCGCGTGATCAAGTATCAGTACCGTCGTCTGGCCGAGGCGGGCGTGAAGTGCATATTTGGCACCGAGCTTACTGCCGAGGACATTCAGCGCGACTATGCCGGCTATGAAGTCGTCCTGGCTTATGGCGCCGAGCCCATCGCTCCGGCCTTCATGCAGGGCTTTAAGCAGGTTATGACGGCTGACGACCTGCTTGGTGGCAAGGCTTTCCCGGGCAAGAAGATCGTCATTGTGGGCGGCGGCACCGTTGGCTGCGAGACGGCAGATTACCTGGCCCCGCTGGTCAACGACCTGTCGCCGGCCAATCGCGATGTCACCGTCATCGAGATGACCAAGACGCTCGCCGCCAACGAGGGCGGTGCCGGTCGCGCGGTGCTCATCACGCGCATGCTCTCCAAGGGCGTTCACGTGCTGACCGAGGCCAAGGTGACCGAGATTACCGAGGACGCCATCAGCTACGAGAAGGATGGCGAGGTCCACACCATCACCGGTGCCGATACGCTGGTGCTTGCCATGGGCTATCGTCCCAATACCAAGCTGGCCGACGACCTTGCCGCTGCCGGTGTTGCCGTCCACGTGTTGGGTGACGCCAACAAGTGCGGCAACATTCGCGACGCCATCGGCGACGGCTACAAGGTTGCCTGCGCCCTCTAGCCAACCCCTTTGCACCAATTGATTGCAAAAAGCGGCGGCTGCCCTGTGTGCTGGGCAGCCGCCGCCTGCGTTCGACGGGAAGGCGCAGATAGTCCGATTAGGGCCCAGGAGCTCCTTGACCTTGGCGATGATGGCCTCGTCGGTGGCGTTGGCAAAGAAGTGCTCCTGGAACGGTTTTCGTCTTGCAGGGCAGTTGTCGTTTCTACAGTTCAGCTTCCAGTTCGGCTTTGTGCTCGTAGAGGTAGTCGCGCATGTAGGGGATGGCAAATGAGACCTTGCCGTACGAAGGAGCCTCGATAATCGATTCTCTTAACAGGCGGCTGCGGACGGAACTCACCTGTTGAGGCGTTTTGTTTAGGGCGTCGGCAACCATGCTGGTCGAGCTTGTCTGCCCCAAAGACGCCATGCTCAGCAGATAAGCGATGCACGTGGGCGGAATGCGCTGCAGCGCGGGCTCAATCACCATGGCGCAGAAGCGTTCGCGTGCCGTTGCAATGCCACGCTCGGCTTCTTCTTCTCCAATAATCGCTGTATGTGCACGTCTTGCCAACTGCCATGCGTAGTATCCAACGAGTTGGATCATGAAAGGATAGCCTTGCGTTGCCTCGGCAAGTTGGCCGGCAATACCTGGCTGCAACTCCATGCCAGACGCTTCAATGGTTTCCTCGAGGGAGTACGACACTTCGGTTACTGCCACAGCCTTCAGATCAAAGGGGAGGGCGCGGCGCAAAAACGCAAGTGTCTTTCCGTTGATGATGCTTTCAATCATCGAAGGCAGCCCAGCAAAAACAAAGGCGATATCAAGGTCTTCGCCGATAACCTGCTGAATCGCAATGGAGAGCGTTCGGACCTCATCGAGCTCTGCGTCTTGAACCTCGTCGAGAGTGATGAGCAGGCCATTTCCATTCTTGGATATTGTCTGTCTCATGGCGTCGCGTAGCGATGGGCCGATTCGCTCAATATCTATGCTGCCGATGGATATGCCAGCTACGGTGGGCTCAAATCTGGCGTGTTTGGCCTGGAATTTGGGCTGCAGCTGTTCGAGAATGCGCTGGCAAAGTCCCTCGGTTGCGACCTCTTTTATGACCGTCCAGCCACGGCTTTGCGCCAAACGTGAGCACTCGTCAAGGAGGACCGTCTTGCCCGTTCCACGGACGCCGGCTATGCGCATTAGGCGCCCAGGGGCACCAGGCCCGTTGGTGAGGCCTTCACTGAATTCTTCAAGTACATCTTCGCGGCCGATAATCGTGGGAGGTGTTTTACCTGCTGTGGGCTTAAAAGGGTTTGTTTGCATGTGAGCCACCTTTGCTCAAGATATAGCAAGATATAGCAAAGTATAGCAAGATATAGCAAAGTAAGCGCTACTCGCGGGTTTTGCGGTGGTGCTATTTTCCAAATGCCGCGCGGATAAAGCGCTGGGCGAACAGCTTGTTGGCAACTCACGAGGGCTCGGGGTGCCAATTTGGGGTGCAGTAGTGCTGCGCCACGAAAAGGGCCTATCTACTACGTTTAAGCCGCAGGGGTCAACCATAGTCGGCTTTTTCGAAAATCGACAAGCTGTCTACCTGCGGTTTTGTTTTCACGGTTTTCGGTATGGCCGAGGCTGTCCGTGTTAACGTAGTAGATGGGCCACTTTTGTGGCAAGGGGGCCGATCTGCGGGCCAGGGTAGCTAAAAGAGCCCCGTCCCAAAAAGACTGATTGGGAGCTGGGGCGTGTCGATGCGATAGTATTGCATGGTGGTATTCGACTAACCGAGGGTTTATCCGAGGGCTTTATGGAACAGCACCAGCATTATCAGAGCCTGCAAGATCAGGCATACAACGCATTACGCTCCAAGATTATCTATGCCGAGCTCAAGCCCGGCACGCGCCTTTCGGCGATTGGTCTGGAAAAGGAGACGGGAATCGGGCGCACACCCATTCGCGAGTCCTTTGTGCGTCTGCGCGAGCAGGAGCTGGTGGAAACGCGTCCCAAAAGCGGCACCTATGTCTCAAAAATCAGCATGGAGCGCGCCGAGAACGCCTGTTTCTTGCGCGAGAAGCTCGAGAGAAGCGTGCTTATTAAATGCTGTTCGGCTGCTACGCCCGAGCAAAAGCAGCGGCTCGAGCAGATTCTTGCCGAGTCCGAGTCGCTCGACCATAGCGAAACGCGTCGCTTTTTCGATCTGGACAACCTGTTCCATGAGACGTGTTTTGAGATTGCCGGCCGTCACATGTTGTGGGATTGGATGAAGAGCGTCAACACACATTTTGAGCGATACAACTGGTTGCGTATGGTGTCGCAGGACCTGGATTGGGAGCCGATTCGTCGGCAGCATCGCCGGATTCTCGAGGCAATTAAGAGGGGCGATACCGATGCGGCGAGTTATCTGGCAGAGACGCACTTGCACCTGATGCCCGAGGAGCAGGGCCCGGTTATCGCCTTACATCCTGACTATTTTGAGCTGTCCAAAGACTCGTTCATCTAATCAATCCCCATATAAGTTGCGGTGAAATAGGGACTGTTTTGTGACCTAGGTGGCGCAAACAGTCCCTATTTCACCGCAACTGCGTTGGGGTGTGACCGGGGCACAAAGATGCGGTGCCGCTTGGAGGAAAAGACCGGAAGCAAAGGTCCATTCCTCCAGACGGCGCCGCAGCTGTTTTGGTGGCTCGGCTTTTGTCGAGGTGGCTTAGTTGAGCGCGACGGCCAGCCGAGTAGGCAAAGCGGCTTGGAGGCGTGTTCTATCAGCATACAAGACGGTTTTGGTTCTTGTTCGTGACGGAAACGGCGCGCTTCCGAGCCGCTTTAAAAGAAAGGGGGCGAGGTCTAGGGCACGCCCCCCTTCACGATAGAGAGCTAAACCTAGCCGCGGACCTTCTTGACGACGTCCATGGCCTCGTGGGCGATCTGCTCGACCTTGGAGAAGTCGCCGTCGTCGGCAAACAGGGCCG
>CABUJL010000084.1 GCA_902491915.1 uncultured Collinsella sp. | reverse complement strand
GGCGCGGCATAGTTCTTAAGCCGCTCGGTTACTTCCTCGGCGATAGGAATCAGGTTAACCTGGCAGCGGGCGCACGTGGGGCACGAGACAATCTCGGGACCACGGCGACGCAGGCCCAGGGACTGCAGGATACCCCAGGCGACCGGCGGCTCCTCGACCGGATCGGCCGTGAGCGAGACGCGCATGGTGTCACCGATACCCTCAGACAGCAGGATACCAAGGCCCACCGAGCTCTTGATGGTGCCCTGCAGCTTGGTTCCGGCCTCCGTCACGCCCAGGTGAAGCGGAACGTGGAGAATCTCGCGCGACAGGGCTCGATAGGTATCGAGCGTCGTTTGCACGCTATGGGCCTTGGCCGAAAGCACAATGTTCGTAAAGCCGCGGTCTTCAAAATGCTTAACGAAACGCTCGCTCGACATCACGAGCTTTTCGGGCTGCGTAAGGTCGTCGCGCTCGGCGATATCCTGCTCAAGCGAACCGGCATTGACGCCGATACGAATCGCACAGCCAGCGGCACCCGCAGCATCGATCACCGCGTCAACCTTGGCCCAATCGCCGATATTGCCGGGA
The DNA here is from genome assembly GCA_902491915.1 of uncultured Collinsella sp. GTDB lineage: Bacteria > Actinomycetota > Coriobacteriia > Coriobacteriales > Coriobacteriaceae > Collinsella. The sequence goes on along the minus strand of CABUJL010000084.1, from coordinate 7,361 downwards.
TTGATGCGCAGCTTGGCAGCACCGGCCTCAACGGCACCAATGGCGAGCTTATGGTTAAAGTGGATATCGGCGACAATCGGCACCGGAGACTCGGCGCAGATGGTGCGGAAACCCTCAAGCGCAGCCTCGGTGGGCACGCTCACGCGCACGATATCGCAGCCAGCCTGCGCCAAAGCACGCACTTGCGCAAGCGTTGCCTGGGCATCAGCGGTATCGGTGCAGGTCATGGATTGGACCACCACCGGCGCACCGCCACCGATCTGCACGCCGCCCACATGCACGGGGCGCGTCAGCTCGCGAGGCAAAGGATGGGATAAAGACAATCCAAACACTCCCCTACAGAATAAATCGAAGGATGTCGGAACGAAGCATATAGACAAACAGCAGCGCAAAAAGCGCGATGCCCACATAGCTCACAATCGACTGGACCTTGAGCGGAAGCTCGCGGCCAGCAATCTTTTGAATGATCTCGATGACCAGCTTGCCGCCATCGAGCGGTGGGATAGGCAGCAGGTTCATAAAGCCAAGCGAGAACGAAATGAGGGCGGCAAACGAAAGGAACGTTGCAGGGCCAGCGGCAGCAGCCTGTGAGGACATAACGCTAATACCCACGATCGATGAGGACTGATCGAGAATCTCCATCGTATGCTGCGGCTGGAGCAGGCGCATCACACCCTCCGCTGTCTGCACGACATAGGAGAACGACAGGCGAGCCGACGTGATGGGGTCTAAACGGACCACCTGAGTAGAGGCATACACACCGAGGCGCTCGTCCTCATTGAGCGCAACCGTGGTCGTATGCTGTTTACCGCCACGCTCGTACTCAATGGCGATATCGTCCTTACCGGCAGCCTTGCCGATGGCATCGTATACGTCCATCCAAGTAGAGCACGATACTCCGTCGACCGAAAGGATTGCGTCGCCGCCCTCGATTCCCGCCGCGGCGGCAATCGAGCCTTCGTCAACCTGGCCGATCACATTGGTATCCACCGGCACCGTGACACCCGCGATGGAATAGATGCTCATAAAGAGCAAAAAGCCCGTCAGGATATTGACGATAATGCCCGCAAGCAGCATAAAGGCACGCTTGACAAAGCCCTGGCCCAAATAGGTGTGCGAGCGCTCGCGCGCAAGGAATTCGGCCTCGTCGCACGGCAGTTCCCATACATCACCCTCGGCAGTCGCGTGCTCGCGATCGAACCGACGGCCGTCAAAGGTGGTATAACCCGCCGCATCACGCGGCAGGGACTGGTACTTGGTGGGATAGTAACTGGGCGAAGGCTTTTCCCCTTCTTCATACCAGGGGGCGATGGAGCCCCAGCCCAACAGCAAAGCACAAGCCTCGAGAACATCCTCCTCGGACAGCTCGAGCTCGACAGCAAGATCGGCCACCGTCACACGGCCGTGGCGATAGATGGCCGCGAGCACGCGATCGGCACACGAGACATCGGTCGGATCCATGCCACAGATGGCAGCATAGCCACCCAGCAGCAGCGGCGTCACGCCAAACTTGGTGCCGATGCGACGCGATGTGTGGTGGATATCAAAGCGACACGGCAGGCCCAAAAAGAACTCAGTCACGCGGACACCGCAGGCACGCGCCGCCAAAAAGTGGCCGCCCTCGTGCAAAAACACGAGGACGGAAAGCATCAGCAGGCACCAAAAGACCGATGAGAGAACGCTCAGAACAGTATCCATAAAACGAAAAAGCAATCCTTATGGGTTAAGAACGGGTTGCGGCGAGCACCTGCGCGGCCTTTTTACGCGCCCAGCCATCGATGTCGCGAAGCTGTTCAAACGAATCGACCGTCTGCGCATCGTGAGCATCCATGCAGGATTCCACAATACGGTCGATATCGGTAAAGCTGCAGCCATCATGCAGGAAGGCATCGACGGCGACCTCGTTGGCGGCATTGAGCACGCACGGCATGGTACCGCCCGTCTTGCCGGCATGCTCGGCCAGCGCAAGGCAGCGGAAGGTATCCATATCGGCCGCGTCAAAGGTAAGCTGCCCCAACTCGCGGAAATCGATACGCGGAGCCGGCGTATCCCAACGCTCGGGATACGAGAAGGCAAACTGAATGGGAATACGCATGTCGGAGGCACCGAGATGTGCCATCACAGAGCCGTCGGCAAACTCGACCATGGAGTGAATCTTGGACTGGCGCTGCACGACCACGTTAATGAAATCGAGATCGCAGCCAAACAGATGCATGGCCTCGATACGCTCCAGACCCTTGTTCATGAGGGTGGCGGAGTCGATCGTGATCTTGGCACCCATAGCCCACGTAGGATGAGCCAGGGCATCGGTGCGCGTCACGCGATCGAGCTCGTCACGCGTGCGGCCAAAGAACGGGCCGCCCGAGCAGGTAAGCCAAATGCAGTGAGTCTCGCGCGGATTCTCGCCAAGATAGCACTGGTAGATGGCAGAATGCTCGGAGTCGACAGGGATAAGCTGGCCCGGCTGCGCCAACGGCATAAGCAGATCGCCACCGACAACGAGCGACTCCTTGTTGGCCAGGGCAAGACGCTTGTTCGAGGTCAGGGCAGCATGGCTCGCCTCGAGACCAGCAGCGCCCACGATGGCCACGAGCACGCAGTCGACATCATCGCGGCATGCGAGCTTGCACACGGCCTGCGCGCCAACGCCGAGTTCCGTGCCCTCGGGCAGTTCCTGCAGCACGGCGTCGGCGCCATGGGAGGCGTCCGCCACGGCAACCGCCGGAACCGAGAACTCACGGGCAGCGGCAACGAGCTCGGAGGTGCTGGAGTTAACGGACAGCGCCGTCACCTGCAGGCGATCGGCATGCTGTCGGCACACGTCGAGCGCCTGAGTGCCGATAGAACCCGTACAGCCCAGAATGGCAACACGAAGACGGCCGTCGGGACCGTAGGTGGTCTGATAAGCCATTACAGCACGCCTCCGATCATCAGTAGCAGCTGCGCGGTAATGCAGCCAAAGATGAGCGAATCGCTGCGGTCGAGCATGCCGCCGTGGCCGGGGATGAGATTGCCGGAATCTTTGACGCCCACACCGCGCTTGATACGCGACTCGATGAGGTCGCCGATAACGCCCAGGATGGAGACGACCACGCCGCACAGCAGTGCATAGGGCAGGCTCAGCTTATAGAAGTGCGTTGCCCACAGGATGAGCCAGATCAAGACAGAGCCCAAAATGCCGCCGACAAAGCCTTTTTGGGCGAGATCTTGGGAACCATCTTATGCTTGCCGATGCGGCTGCCCACGATATAGGCAAACGAGTCGGAGACCCAAAGGGACGCGCAAACGCCCACCGAAAGCAGTGCGCCGGCAAAACCGGGCACGGCATCGCGCAGCAGCACGATAGCCGACAGCATAAAGCCAGTGTAGATAGGGCCCATGAGCGTAACGGCAACGTCAGAGATGCGAGTGCGCGGAGACCAGACATACCAGATACCGACCGCAAGCATCAAAGCGAACAGCAGGGCGTTCAACAGCAGCGAATCGCCCAGAGCCGAGAGCGGAAAGAGCACGGCGGCAGCGATACCAAGGCGCTCGTTGGCAACCTTGCCGTCGAGCCTCGTCATGCGGAAGAACTCATAGCAGCACAGACCGCTCATGACGGACACGAAGATGGCCGTGGGCACAATACCCAAAACCAGGCACAGGATAAAGACAACGGCATAGACGATACCGGCGGCGGCACGGGTGATAAAGCCCGCCAGCCACGAACCGGAGCTGCTCTTCGCTGCAGGGGAGCCTGCAGCGGAAGCCTTACGCGCGGGCTTCGCGGAAGTAGGCGCCTTGGGAGCGGATGCCTTGGGACGTTCGGACACGATTAAGCCTCCTCGGTCTTGCTCAGTCCACCAAACCTACGGTCGCGACCCTGGTAGGCCAAAATGGCGTCGACAAGGCCCCAGCGGTCAAAGTCGGGCCAATAGGTATCGGTGACATAGAACTCGGAATAGGCAACCTGCCACAGCAGATAGTTCGAAAGACGAAGCTCGCCGGAGGTGCGAATCACAAGCTCCGGATCGGGAAGACCGGCGGTGTACAGGTGCGAAGCCACCATATTATCGTCAACCGCGGCGGGATCAATCTTGCCGGCAGCCGCATCAAGTGCGATCTGGCGGACAGCGCGGGTGATCTCAGCACGGGCACCGTAATTAACGGCCAGCGCCAGCGTCATACCGGTATGGTCGGCGCACTCGGCAAGGCCGCGCTCAAAGACGTCGCGGGTCTTCCTGGGCAGCGCGGAAATATCGCCCAAAAAGACAACGCGAACATTCTCACGCTTAAGCAGCGGTAGCTCATCGATAAACGTCTTGGCAAACAGGTGCATCAGAACGTTGACTTCGTGCTGCGGGCGATTCCAGTTTTCGGTCGAAAACGCATAGGCCGAAAGCACGTCAACGCCCAGGCGCACGCAGGCGGTAATGATCTCACGCAGCGAGACGATGCCGGCCTTGTGGCCTTCGGTGCGGGCAAGACCGCGCGCCGTGGCCCAACGGCCGTTGCCGTCCATGATGCACGAAATATGGTGCGGGATGTTATTGAGGTCAAGGTCGGAAAAACCGACGCCCGCAGGGGCGTCGGCAAAGTACTCGACCAGTTTATGCTCGTCGTATTGCACCTTAGATCTCCATGACCTCGGCTTCTTTTTCCTTCAGAAGCTCCTCGACCTTGGCGACATACTCGTCGGTATGCTTCTGGACCTTGGCCTGCTCGCGACGGACATCGTCCTCGGTGAGCTCCTCGTCGCGCTCGAGCTTGTTGTTAAAGTCGCGGCGGATGTTGCGGATGGAGACCTTAGCCTGCTCGGCGTACTCGCGGCACTCCTTAACGAGCTCGCGACGACGCTCCTCGGTGGGAGCCGGGAACGGCAGACGCACGACAGTACCATCGGAGTTGGGGGTAATACCCAGGTCGGAGGCACTGATGGCCTTGACGATGGCATTGATGAGCGCCTTATCCCACGGCTCGATAAGCAGCATGTGGGCCTCGGGGGTCTTAACGGCGGCAACCTGCGTGACGGGCGTGGCAACACCGTAGTAGTCAACGGTGATGTCAGACAGGATGTTGGCGTTAGCGCGGCCCGTGCGGACCTTGGAGAAGTTATGCTTGAGGGACTCGAGCGACTTGTCCATGTGGGCGGTGATGTTCTCTGCCATGCTTAATCCTCCTGATAGACGAGCGTGCCGACGGGCTCACCCGCGAGCGCGCGCTTGACGGTGTCCTCGCCATCGATGTTGAGGACCAAAATGGGCATACGGTTGTCCTGGCAAAGAGCCGTAGCCGTGGAATCCATAACCTGCAGGCCGCGAACGAGCACCTCGTGATAGGTAATCTTGTCAAAGCGGACGGCGTCAGCGCACTTAACGGGATCCTTGTCGTAGATACCATCAACCTTGGTGGCTTTAATCAGAATCTCGGCACCGATCTCGCAGGCGCGGAGAGCCGCGGCGGTGTCAGTCGTAAAGTACGGATTACCCGATCCGGCGGCAAAGATAACGACGTTGCCCTTGGACAGGTGGTTGATGGCGCGACGGCGAATATAGGGCTCGCAGATCTCGTTCATCTGGATAGCGCTCATCACGCGGCAGGGAACATCGTTGTGCTCGAAGGCATCCTGCAGGGCAAGCGCGTTCATAACGGTAGCGAGCATACCCATGTAATCGGCCTGGGCGCGGTCCATACCACCGGCGGCACCGGCCATGCCGCGGAAAATATTGCCGCCGCCGACAACGACGCCGACCTCATGACCAACGGCAAGCAACTCCCTGACCTGCTTGGCAAGATGATCGGTAACCTTGGGGTCGATGCCGTAGTTGCCATCGCCCATCAGCGCTTCACCGGAGAGCTTCAGAAGCACGCGTTTATATCGGATGTCGGACAAAGCGATCCTCCTTTAATTAGACTCATAACATAATATCAAAGGCTTAACGGGGAGCCATGAAAAAGCAGGCTGTGAGTAAAACCCACAGCCTGCTCATTACCAGCTACAAGAGCTTATTTACTCGCCACGAACCAGACGGTCAAAGGCAACGACAGTAATGGTGTCGCCGAGCTCCTTGGAGACCTGCTCAGCGTACTTCTTGATGGTGAGGGAGCTGTCCTTGATGAACTCCTGCTCGGTGAGCACGGACTGCTTGTAGAACTTCTCCAGACGGCCAACAGCCATCTTCTCCTGGATAGCCTCGGGCTTGCCGGACTCGGCAGCCTGAGCCATGTAGATCTGCTTCTCGTGCTCGACGGTCTCGGCCGGAACCTGATCGCGGGTAGCGCAAATCGGGGCGACGGCGGCAACCTGAAGGGCAACGTCGTGAGCAAAGGTCTTGAAGGACTCAGCCTGAGCGGTCTCGGCCTTGTCGAAAGCGAACTCGACGAGAACGCCGATCTTACCACCCATGTGGATGTAAGAAGCGAGAGCGCCGTTCTCGGCCTTGCGGGCGGCGAAACGGGAGATCTTCATGTTCTCGCCCATGATGTGAATCATCTCGGTGAGCTCGGAGGAAACGGTCTCCTCGCCCATCGGCTTCTCGAGCAGAGCGTCGACGTCAGCAGGCTCGGTGGTAGCGACAACCTCAGCGACCTTGGAAGCAAAGCCGGTGAACTTAGCGTTGGAGCCGACGAAGTCGGTCTCGCAGGAGAGCTCGAGCAGAGCGCCGGTCTTGCCGTCCTCGGAGACGAACGCGGCGACGGCGCCCTCGTTGGTCTCACGGCCAGCCTTCTTGGCAGCCTTGGCGAGGCCGTTCTTGCGAAGAACGTCGACAGCGGCGTCCATGTCGCCGTCAGCCTCGACGAGAGCCTTCTTGCACTCCATCATCGGGGAGTCGGTCATCTCGCGGAGCTGCTTGACCATAGCGGCGGTAATCTGGGCCATTGTGGTTCCTTTCAAAGAGATGAAAAAGAATTAACTAAGACTGATTTACTCGGCCTTGGGCTCAGCGGCCATCTCGGCCTCGGAGACCTGCTCCTTGCCGGAGCCAGCGAGACAGGCGTCAGCCATGAGCTCGCACATAAGGGTGACAGCGGAGATAGCGTCATCGTTGCAGGGGATGCCGTACTCGACCTCGTCGGGATCGGAGTTGGTGTCGATCAGGGCGACGACGGGGATGTTCAGGCGCTGAGCCTCCTTGATGGCGTTCTCCTCGCGCTTGGTGTCGATGACGAAGAGAGCCTGGGGCAGACCCTTCATGTCGCGGGCGCCACCGAGGTTGGTCTGGAGCTTGGTGAGCTCCTTGCCCAGAACAGCCTGCTCCTTCTTGGGGAGCACTGCCATGCGGCCGTCCTCGACCATGGCCTCGAGCTCCTCCATGCGGTTGATGCGGGAACGGATGGTCACGAAGTTCGTGAGCATGCCACCGAGCCAGCGCTGGTTG
>CABUJL010000083.1 GCA_902491915.1 uncultured Collinsella sp. | reverse complement strand
TCGCGAGTTCCGCACGCAAAGGAAAGCACTTAATGTGCTTTCCGTCTTGCGCAGGACTGTAGAGCAGCAAACTTAACCCCCGCCCTCAGCCCCGGAGACCCTCCCGGAGGGACCCAAAAAATTTTTTCAAAAAAGTTGTTGCGCGCCGGACAGACTTCTGTGTATACTAATCCCCGCAGCGCACGCGAGCGGAAACAAACGCGAACGTCTGCCTGGGGAGTTAGCTCAGTTTGGTTAGAGCGCCGGCCTGTCACGTCGGAGGTCGCGGGTTCGAGCCCCGTACTTCCCGCCAACGCAATTAAAGCCACGTCTTCGGACGTGGCTTTTTGCGTTTGATGCACTTTGTTTCGATAGAACGATCGCCCTGGTGCATCTTCGCCCAGAATCCCCGCGCCTTCGGGAACGCAAGTAAAATCTAATAAGTATATCTGTCTGAACAACAGCTTTGTTGCGCAACACCTGTTCTACGAGACAGGGGGTTAGGTTATACTAAATTGCACTGTGCGCCGCATCTGATGCATTTCGCTCCAAGCGCGGCACTCAGTGGATATCCGATTTACCATTTGGATGTCCTGGCGGTCATTTAGCGTCTCGACACAAGCTCGGCCCCGGAGCTCGTTCGAGCTGTTCGCATTCCTTGAAAGGGGAAAAATGGACATATCGAGGAAGACTGATTACGCCCTTCGTATGCTGGCGATGCTTGCTGAGGATCCGGAGCGTTTGCTTTCTGTTCGCACCGCTGCCGAAGAGGTCAATGTCCCGTATTCGTTTGCCCGTTCGATTCAGCATGGTTTGGTCCAGGCCGGTATTGTGGAGAGCCTGCGTGGCGTCCACGGTGGCATGCGTCTCAAGGTCAGTCCGGACGACGTCACTATCCGCCAGGTCGTCGAGGCCGTTCAGGGCCCTATGGTTATGAACGACTGCACCGCCCCCGATGGTGACTGTGCGCGCATGGGCGCGTGCTGCTATCATCCCCTGTGGGCCGGAGCTCAGGCGTTGATGCGCGACTACCTCGATTCCGTTTCGCTCGGCGATATCGTCGCCCATCGCCAGTTTCCGGCTGTCGATCCCAAGTTCGCCGATCGCGATGCGTTTCCCGAGTACGCTGCCTGCGCGTACGCTTGCCGGGAGGAATAGCGCCGCATAAGGAGTATAGCTATGATTCAGGACCCCTTTCGTTCGATGATTCGTTCGGAAGGGGTCCTGCGTTATCGCGACCTTCCGTGGCGCCGTACACGCGATCCGTACATCATTTGGCTTTCTGAGGTCATGTTGCAGCAAACACAGGTGCCGCGTGTGGAGGCGCGCATGCCGGTGTGGCTCAATCGTTTTCCGACCGTGCAGGCGCTTGCCCAGGCCGCGCCTTCGGATGTTTTGGACGCTTGGCAGGGGATGGGCTACAACCGACGCGCTCTGGCGCTTCACGGGGCCGCTCAGCGCGTTGTAGAGGACTGGGGCGGGGAGTTTCCGCGTGAGACGCGTGACTTGGTCGCTCTGCCTGGTATTGGCCCGGCAACGGCGCAGGGTATCCGGTCGTTTGCGTTTGATCTTCCGGGCGTGTATCTGGAGACCAACGTGCGCACGGTCTTTTTGCATCATTTCTTTCCCGATGTGCCGGCAGTTCCCGATCGCGAGCTGGTGCCGCTGATCCAAGCCGCCTGTCCGGCGGCCCCTGGTGCGGCGGCGGATGAGATTGCGCCCTTTGCCGTTCCTCAAGACGATGCCGACACGCCGCGTGCGTGGTATTACGCGCTGCTAGATTATGGCGCATATCTTAAGAAGACACTGCCCAATCCGTCCAGGCGCTCGGCGGGCTATAGCCGTCAGTCCAAGTTTGAGGGCTCGCGTCGCCAAAAGCGCGCGCATATCGTGCGTATGTTGCTGGCAGCGCGCGATGGCCAGCCGGCGGGGATTACGCTTGCTGATGCCGTGGCGGGCGTTAACGAGATGGAAGCGGCGGCTGGGCGTGGGCCGGTCGAGCGCGACTTGATCGCGGGCATTCTAGCCGACCTGGAGCGTGAGGGCTTTTGCCGAGCTGAGGGCGATCGCTGGCTGAGCATCTAGCCTGTGCAAATCTGAAGAACAGGATTGTAAGGTTTAGATTTTCGGCATGAGGGCATCCTAAAGACGAGGCCGCTCGAAGCCTACGGGCGGCATGCGTTGAAGGGAAGTACACCTATGGATTTTGAGAATTCCCAAACCAAGAAGAACCTCGAGACCGCTTTTGCCGGTGAGTCCCAGGCACACACCAAGTATCGCTACTATGCATCCAAGGCCAAAAAGGACGGCTACGTTCAGATCTCGAATATTTTTGCCGAGACGGCGGGCAACGAGTCCGAGCACGCCAAGCTGTGGTTTAAGTATCTGCACGACGGCGCCGTCCCCGATACCCTGGACAATCTGCGTGATGCCGCTGCGGGCGAGAACTACGAGTGGACCACGATGTACGACGAGTTCGCCAAGACCGCCGAGGAGGAGGGCTTTACCGAGATCGCCGCAAAGTTCCGTGGCGTCGGTGCTGTCGAGAAGGCTCACGAGGAGCGCTATAACAAGCTTGTCGAGCGCATTGAGTCGGGCGAGGTGTTTGAGCGTGAGGGCGTGAAGGTGTGGAAGTGCCTGAACTGCGGGCACCTGCACGTTGGTGCCGAGGCGCCTGAGGTGTGCCCGGTGTGTAACCACCCGAAGGCGTACTTTGAGGAGCAGGTGGTGAACTACTAGCGCTTGGCGCTGGCGTGAGCTGGGCCGGGAGGGCCGGACTACCTTCCCTCCTTGCTCACGGCTTCGCAGGGTCGCGTTGAGGGAAGGGAGTCCGGCCCTCCCGGCCCGCTTTGGTTCGTTGCGTGCTCGCTACAGAAAAGCTGATAACTAAGTTTGTGTGCCGCCCCTATCGGGGCGGCACGTTTTTGTATGGGGACCGGTTGGGACGGCACCGTTCATGGGTGGGGTACACTGGGTGGCGACTTTTAGTTTATCTACTACCTGATGGGGTGTTTTTGTATGGGTAAGAAGTCTCGGGCTCGGGTTGCTGCGGCGGGAACTCGCAAGGATCCTGGTCGTCGGGTTGCCGAGGGTAAAAAGGTCGATCGTGTCGAGAAGGACAAGAAGGTTGGCGCGCATGCTCATCCTGAGTGGGCGCCTCACCTCAATACGGCTAGCGAGGATCTGACTGCTAAGTTGTTTACTCTGGTCGAGGTTATCTTGGGCGTGGTGCCCGTGGTGGTCATTGGCTTGTTCTTGGCTTCGAAAGATGCCACGAGTGTCGATAAACTCACCGATGTCTTTTCTCAGGACCCCTCGATGGTGGTTACGTTTATCTCTGCGTGCCTGCAGCCGTTTGTGGCGTACATGTTGTACATGATTTATCGCAAATACTGCGAGGGCGACGCTGGTTTTGCCGCCGGCAACCTGATCGGTCTTTTGTGCTCCGAGATCCTACTGCTCAATATCCCAGGCGTCATCGGTATGGGCATCTTGCTGTGGCGTGTTTGGCGCAACGTCGCCCCGCACTTTGAGAGCTGGTTGTTTGAGCGTCGTGCAATGGGCGTGCTGGCAGACATTGCGGGCTCGCTCGTGATTTTAGCCTTGGCGTTTATGTGCGCCACCGCCGCCCGCGGTCTCGCGGGCATGTAGTCTGTCCTCACCGACCACGGAGCGCAGGGCAACTGCTGGTTTCACCGCTCCGGACGTCAGACCCGCGGCGCATCCCTTTCCCTCTCGCTCACGGCTTCGCAGAGTCACGCGAGGCAAAGGCATGCGCCGCGGGTCTGACGACGCGGGCTTGCCAACGAGTTTTGGCTAATAGATTGGTTTGTGTGCCGCCCCTTTGGGGCGGCACTTTTTGTGTGGGGTCCCGGTCTCCACAATTTTCGTCAAGCTTTTGGTTAGATTTTGGTCAGTTGGCGTAAGGGTGGAAGGCCAAAAGATTGCTGGCGAAAAAAGCTCAGAGAAAGTGCTGGTAGGGGAGTTGTTGAGCTTTTCGACAGCTTTTGAGCAAAAGAAACTTTGTGGCTATTGCCGGCGATTGCGTTGTCGCGGTCATGGCGGTGCGGGATGCTGGTCGTAAGCGTCGAACGCTCCGATTTTGGAGGCCAACATGGACCTGTTTCTTGAGACCCCACAGCAACAAGCCGAGCGCATGCTGCGGCAGCAGCGGCGGCTTATAGAGATGCAAATGCAAGGGGTTGCCAACCAGGCGCCCGTGCAAAACGTCGTGCCCGCTGCTGTACCTGCAGCCGTGCCCGGGTGCGAATCGGCACCAGAGGCCTATTCCGTACAGCAAGATTCATATGCGCAGGAGCTCGCGTTCGACAAGCGTCGTGCGCGTCGTCGCCGCGTGGGCCAGCGCCTGCGCACATTGGCGATGATCGTGCTCATTCCGCTAGGACTTGCGGCAATCTTCTTGGCCTCATATGCCCTCACGTGCATTCTCAACGGTGCCTCGCCCAATGAGGTGCTCCAGCATCTAGCGGCCCTGGGCCAGCGCCTAGGCGATGTCGCAACAACCATCCGCGCCGGCTGGGAGAGTTAGCGTTTGTCACATTAGGACTTCCAGGGTGTACGAATTATCGCCACGAGCAGAATTCTTGCATCCTGTGGGTCCTGTCGTGCGACTGAATAGTATTATTGAAGATAAATAATAATAGGATTTGCTATGTTATAAGCAGGATTTAGAGCAGACTCTTTTGGGCATTGACGAAGAGGCGGAGCTGGAAATAGGTCCAAGAGACGACAGGCCGAACGTTGTATTGGTGGGAGGAAGCGCCTTCATGCTAAACGATGTGACGAATCGTTCGGTTACACATGACATTGATGTGTTTGAGGCAGATAGGTGCCTCCGCGAGATCATAGCTCGATACCCCGAGGTGAATGGTATGGCGGTGGCATATTGTAATCAGATGCCGTTCAATTACGAAGATCGTTTGATTCCCTTGGATATTGGGGCGCGCTTTATCAGGTACTTTACGCCATCCTTGGAGGACCTGGCGGTAATGAAGCTCTATGCCTTCCGTCCGAACGACATCATCGATCTTCATAGCCAGGCATTCGTCGACCGACTTGATTGGGGACTGCTCGAACGGCTTATATTCGACGAGGGCGAGGCGCTGGCGTCGTCGCCTTCGGAGCGGAGTTATCAAGAGATGGTCTGCGCATACAGCCAATACAAAAAGGAGGTGCTCGGTTGAATCTGACCTTTGAGGGATTCTTAAAAGGCTATTGCCGAGAGCTATCCGGACAGCAGTCGCTCAGTTTTAGAAAACTGGTTAAGCAAGCGACGACGGTTGCGCCGCGCGTGGCGGAGCCCCTGTTTTTGCTCGCTTTGGCACAGGGTAAAGCCGAATACGTTCTGGGCTTATCCGAGGGTTCGTGGATGGAAGAGGGTTACCGAGGCGTTTTGTCCTTGTACGCCCAAACGGGTAGCCTGGCATCTCTATGCGCCGAGGACAAACTTCCTAATCGTTATGCCAACGTTTGGCGTGCGTATAGAGCGGTGAAGGAAAAGCCAGTGGCGGACAGAAGAATCAACGCCCTGATGCGAAAAAGAACGTTGGGAGCGCTAGAGGAATCGGGTGTAACGCGCTACGGTCTCTGCCGCGATTTGAATCTGAATAAGGGAAACGTGTACGCATATTTAGCCGGTGATGACTCAAAGGTGAGCAGGGAGACGGCGCGCCGCATTATGGAATATGCGGAGGAGAGGGGCGCCCAAGAAGGGGCCGGGCGCCCGGTGCGTATGGCGGGGTAAGATTGATCGCGGTTTTGATTGGTGCTCGATTGGGTTTGTTGGGCGGAGTTTATGTCTGCTATTGATATTGTGCTTGTTGTGATTGCCTTGGTGGCGGTGGGGGTTGCTGTGGCTTGCGCCCTCCAGCTCAAGAGCCTGCGTGCCGAGTTGCGGGAGCGTGGCGACAGTAGCGCGGAAACGCTGGCAGCACTCGAGCAGGCCAACAACGCGCTCGATGCCCTGAACGCCGCGCTGGCCGAAACCCGCCGCACGGCCAATGCCATCGCGCAGCAGCAGACGACCGATGCGGCCGTGGAGCAGCAACGTTACCTGGCCATCGCACGCGAGTTCTCGCAAGCTGGTGACCGGATGGATGACCTGCGCCGCGAGACGGCCCAACAGCTCGGCGCCAACCGCGAGGGCATCGAGCACCGCCTGGACAAGGTGCGCGAGACGGTCGATGCCCAGCTGGGTGCTATCCGCAAAGACAACAACGTGCAACTCGATCAGATGCGCGCAACGGTGGACGAGAAGCTCTCCCGCACGCTCAACGATCGCCTGTCGGCATCGTTTAAGCAGGTGAGCGACCAGCTCGAGGCCGTGTACAAGGGCCTGGGCGACATGCAATCCATCGCCACCGGCGTGGGCGATCTTAAGCGCGTGCTGGGCAATGTGAAGGCGCGCGGTATTTTGGGCGAGGTGCAGCTGGGTGCGATCCTGACGGACATCCTCACACCCGACCAGTATCTGGAAAACGTTGCCACCAGGCCCGGAGCCTCGGAGCGTGTTGAGTTTGCCGTCAAGCTGCCGGTGGACGAGGGCGACCCCGTGCTGCTGCCGATTGACTCCAAGTTTCCGGGCGACGCGTACGAGCATTTGCTCGACGCGCAGGAGTCGGGCGATGCGGAGACCGTGGCGGCTGCGCGCAAGACGCTCGACACCATGGTCAAGCGCGAGGCCAAGGATATCTGCGAAAAGTACCTGAGTGTGCCGGCAACGACCAACTTTGGCATCATGTTCGTGCCGTTTGAAGGACTGTACGCCGAGGTCGTCAGCCGCCCCGGGCTTATCGAGACCCTGGGCCGCGACTATCACGTCAACGTTGCCGGCCCCAGCACCATGGCGGCCATTCTCAACAGCCTGCAGATGAGTTACCAAACGTTTAAGCTGCAAAAACGCACCGACGATGTACTGCGCGTGCTCTCCGCTGTCAAGGCCGAGCTGCCGCGCTATCAAAAGGCGCTGCGCCGCGCCCAGCAGCAGATCGAGACCGCGGGCAAAACGGTCGAGGGCATCATCACCACGCGCACCAACGTCATGGAGCGCAAGCTCAAGGACATCGACGCCCTGGAAGATGCCGAGGAGGCCGACGAGATCTTGGGGCTTACGTCTGCGAGCCTGCTCGCAGACCAAAAAGACGAGGACTAGCTTCATCTGACGGCGGGGCGCCTGCGCAAGCGCGGGGCGCGGGCGCTTTTCGCGTCGCACTTGCCTGAAGTGCGCTTTAGTGTGCAACAATGGCGTTTCGCCCTATCAGACGCGAAAGGAAGCCCATGTCTCAGAGAAACACCAGTCCGCTCAAACGCTCCACCGTGCGTCGCACGCTGCAGCGTTTTTGGGACGTCACGCGCACGCAGCCGCTGATCGTCTTTCTCTCGGTATTCTCGTCGGCGGGCTACATCTTTTTGCTGACGTTTGCCAATACCTATGTGATGGCCCTCATTGTCGACCGCGTTCAAGCCGGTCCCGTGGCGGGTGACCAGGTGTTTGAGGTCTTCGGCTCCTATATCCTGGCGCTCGTACTCGTTAACCTGGTGGGTCAGATCCTCTCCAAGCTACAGGACTACACCGTCTACAAGCTCGAGATTGCAGGCAACTATCACCTGGCGCGCCTATGCTTCGACACGCTCTCCAACCAATCCATGACATTTCACACCAGCCGCTTTGGCGGATCGCTCGTGAGCCAGACGAGCCGTTTTATGAGCGGCTATACGGGGCTGGTCGACGTGACGGTGTATTCGCTCATCCCCACCATCACCTCGGTCATCTGCACGGTGGCGGCGCTCGCCCCGGTGGTGCCGACGTTTACCGTGATCCTGGTGTGCATCATGGCCGTCTACATCGCGTTTGTCTGGCTTATGTACAAGCGCATCATGCCGCTTTCGGCCGCGACGTCCGCCGCGCAGAACAAGCTCTCGGGCGTGCTCTCCGACGCGGTCACGAATATCCTGGCCGTCAAGACCTGTGGGCGCGAGGACTTTGAGCGCGATCTGTTCGACGCCGCCGATCGTGCCGCGCGCGACGCCGAAACGGTCTCGATGCACGCCATGATGCAGCGCAACTTTACGACCTCGGGCCTTATCGTCATCACCATGGCCGTGGTGAGTGTGTTCGCCGCGGGTGGTAACGCGTGGTTTGGCATTTCGGCC
Organism: uncultured Collinsella sp.; assembly: GCA_902491915.1. Classification (GTDB taxonomy): domain Bacteria; phylum Actinomycetota; class Coriobacteriia; order Coriobacteriales; family Coriobacteriaceae; genus Collinsella. Next base: position 30 of record CABUJL010000083.1, on the reverse strand, counting down.
GGCGCGCTCGTCATGATCTTTACCTACACG
>CABUJL010000082.1 GCA_902491915.1 uncultured Collinsella sp. | reverse complement strand
GTCATGGGCTTTCTGTCCGACCAGGCCCGCACACTCATCCATGCCGGCGTGTCGCGCGACCGCATCTGCATCGATCCTGGCCCGGGCTTTGGCAAGACGGCCAATGAGGATATCGTCATCCAGCGTGAGACTGCCAAGATGGCGTCACTGGGCTATCCGCTCATGTGCGCCGTGTCGCGCAAGCGTTTTGTGGGCGCCGTCTCGGGCGTGACCGAGGCCGCCGCGCGCGATGCCGCCACGTTTGGCGTGTGCCTGGGCGCCATCCAGGCCGGTGCCAACATCGTGCGCGTGCACGACGCCGCGGGTTTTGCGCAGTTCCTGAACGGTTACTGGGCCGTCGCCAAGCCGCAGCCGCGCCGTGCGTTTGTGGCCGTGGGCTCCAACTTGGGGCATCGTTGCGACAACATCCGCGCCGCGCGCGACATGATCGCCGAGATTCCGCTCACCTGCGTGTCCAACTCCTCCAAGATCTACGAGAGCGAGCCGGCCTACGAGACGCGCCAGGACGCGTTTGCCAACGCCGTCATCGAGATCAAGACCGAGCTGGCGCCGCTGGTGCTGCTCGACGAGCTCATGAAGATCGAGGCCGAGCTTGGGCGCGACCGCTCCAAAAAGGCCAAGGCCAACGGTCCGCGCACCATCGACCTGGACCTGCTGTGGATGGACGGCGAGACTCACGGCGGCAAAAAGCTGCGCCTGCCGCATCCTCTCATTGGCGAGCGCGACTTTGTGCTGGTGCCGCTCGAGGACCTGATGCACGACCCGGCGCGGTTCTTCCGCTACAACGGTGTCGAGGTCAAGGAGCCCGAGGACCGCGTGGGCCATATCGTGGGCGAATTGGGGCGTATGTAGATGATCGAGATGAATGCTGTTGCCGCCGGCACCGAGCTCGACGCGGCGCGTAACGCGGGCCGCGAGGGCGTGTCCGCGGGCTGGTGCGCGTGGAGCGCGGGCGATGCTTCGCTGACGTTTTCGCTGGTCGTGCGTCCGGATGTGAATATGCACGCCTTCCACGGCCTGCCGTTTGTGGCCGCGATGGGCATGATGGATGCGCTTGTGGGCACAGTGTCGACGCCGGGCCTGGGCCTTGCCGGCAAGGTGGGTATCCGGTGGCCGAGCGATATCGTGTGCGGTGCGCCTGCGTTTGAGACGTCGCTCGCGCGTGTTGCCGTGAACGGCGGTGCCAGTGCTGCGGGCATGTTCGGTGCCGTGACGGTGGATATTGAGCGTTCGGCGTTGAGCGAGCTTGGTGTGGACGTGGCTGACGAAGCGCTGGTCGAGGCGCTGGCCGCCGCCGTGCTGGCCCGCGTGGACGCCTGGGCGGTTGTTGCCAACACGCCGCAAGGCGCCGCAGGGCCGTTGGCCCCCGTGTTGGGCGAGTACTTCGATATGGTGCCGCTGCTCGGTCGCCAAGTTGCGGCGGTGTCGCCCAACGGCTTGCCGCTTGCGGTCGGTGTGTTTGCGGGCCTGGACATCTGGGGTCGCGCGACCATCAAGACCGATGCCGGCGAGCAGGAGTTTCCGCCTGAGGCCGTACGGATTCGCGGACTGTAACGCGAGACGCCCGCGCTCAAAGACAACGATGACAACGAAGCCCTCTTCGGCCTGTGCCGGGGAGGGCTTTGCGTGACTGCGGGGTAGCACCTCGGACCTATTCCTCAAAACTGAAAATTTTTCGATTTTGAGGAATAGAATTAAGCCAGCTCGGGCTTTTGCGAGGTATATTCGTTGCAGAGCCTATTCCTCGAAACTGAAAAATTTTCGTTTTTGAGGAATAGCGATAAAAGACCGCAGGGAGGCGCCAATGAAACTCATCAATAGAACGTCATACATGGACATGTTGACGAGCCTTATTGGCGTGCCGGACATCAAGGTCATAATGGGCATTCGCCGTGGCGGTAAGTCAAAATTGCTCGAGGCCCTCCGCGATTACGTGGAGGCAAATCTGTCCAATTCGAATGTCATCCATATCAATTACAACCTCGACGAGTTCGAGGACCTGCTCGAATATCATGCCCTGCTCGCCTATGTAAAAGAGCATCGAGCGTCCGACAAGCAAAACTTCCTGCTTATCGATGAGGTTCAGATGTGCGACGGCTTTGAACGCGCGATCAACAGCCTCCATGCATCCGAGCAGTACGACATTTTCATTACCGGATCGAACGCCTTTTTGCTGTCGAGCGATCTGTCGACGCTCTTTACGGGGCGTACGTTCGAGATCGAGGTTTTCCCATTCTCGTTTGAGGAGTATCGTCTCTATGGCGACGAGGGCGATGTCGACCGCGACTTCGATGAGTACGCGAGAACCGGCGGTATGTCCGGCTCTTACCCTTATCCACTGCAGGAGCAGCGCTATCAATATCTCTCCAATGTCTTTAAAACGCTCATCGTGAGGGATATCGTGCAGCGGCATAACGTGAGAAACGAATCGGCGCTGCTGCGCATTGCCGATTACATGATGGACAACGTTTCCAACATTACGTCGGCACGCAACATTACTGATGCATTAAATGCGGATGGGCTAAAGATTACGAACAAGACGGTCGGCACGTACATGGGGTACCTGTGCGATGCGTTTGCCTTCTATAAAGTTCGTCGGTACGACATTCGCGGCAAAAAATACCTTAAGAGCGGCGAGAAATATTACCTGGCAGACCACGCGTTCAAATACGCACTGCTCGGTACACGTGATATGGATTGGGGACGCGTATACGAGAACATGGTGGCCATCGAGCTGCTGCGCCGCGGATACGAGGTATACGTCGGTGTGCTCTATAAAAAGGAAATTGACTTTATAGCAATCAAGCGAAGCGAGAAGCTCTACATTCAGGTGAGCGACGACATCAGCTCGGATAAGACATTTGAACGCGAGATTTCGCCACTGCTGAGCATTGGCGACGCGTACCCCAAGATGATTCTCGCCCGAACGCATCACGAGGCCACGGACTGCAATGGGGTGCAGATCGTGGACCTGGCGAGGTGGCTATGCGGCGAGGCGTAGCAGAAAGCCTATTCCTCAAAACTGATAAATTTTCGATTTTGAGGAATAGGACCGATGCGTTGCCTAGTTCGCCGCTCGCGTTCGTGCTCGACTTAAGCCCCTGCTCTATCCCAGCTCCTGCATGCGGCGGTAGATTTCGCAGATGCCCTTAATGGTGAGCTGTCCGTCGACCACGTCGAAGGCGTCGGTCGAATCGGCGACGATGCTGGCGAGACCGCCCGTGGCGATAACGGTGGCATCGTCGCGGCCCAGCTCGCGCTTCATGCGAGCGACCAGGCCTTCGGCCATGGCGGCGGCGCCCATCACGGCGCCGACCTTGATGCACTCCTCGGTATCGCGGCCGATGGCGTGCTCGGGCGCCTCGAGCGGAACGCTGGCGAGCTTGGCGGCACGGGCGGCAAGTGCGTCCATGGAGATGCGGATGCCCGGCGCGATCGCTCCGCCAATGTAATAGCCGTCCTCATCGATGACATCGATATTGGTTGCGGTGCCAAAGTCCACCACGATCGCCGGGGCGTCGTAGAAAGTTTCGGCTGCAACGGCGTTGGCGATGCGGTCGGCACCTACGGCCTGGGGGCGCGCCGCGCGCAGTTTGGTCACCGCGGCCGTCTGTGGCCCGATAACGATGGCGTCTGCCGCGATGCGGTCGGCCACGGTGTGCCACTCGCGCGAGAGCTGCGGCACCACGCCGGCGAAGGCGATCGCGTCGACCGCGTCGAGCGAGAGGTCGTACATCTTAAAGAAGCCCATCAGGCGCACATGGATCTCGTCGGCGGTATAGGAGCGGTCGGTGGGCATGCGCCACGACTGCACCAGCTCGTCTCCGTCAAACAGGCCCACGGCCGTCTGCGTGTTTCCCATATCGATAGCGAGCAGCATGTCTACTCCCGGTGTTGGCATAAAAGGACGCGCACCATTGTATACGCGCCGTCGGCAGCGCTAGGCTGTGATTCGTTCACGGCGATATGGGCTGAGGGTTTTAAATATGAAGGAATTATGCTCTACGAGATTTTCCTTGCCGTTTACCGAACTCCCACGTAATATTCTTTCTTGCGCACATGAGGCGTCCAGACATTGCGGGGTGGAGCAGTCTGGTAGCTCGCCGGGCTCATAACCCGGAGGTCGTAGGTTCAAATCCTGCCCCCGCGACCAAGAACTTGCAGCTCGGAAGCAAAATTGCTTCCGAGCTTTTTCTTTATCGGTTTACTTTGCGGGTGAATTGCGGGTGAATCCTGAGTCAATTTATTATGTGAAGCAAATAAACCATTGATAATCGCGGGCCGGTCGGCTTGACTTATCGACCGATAAACTCCAATTGGGAGGAGTTTCGGCGGTCCTTAGCTAATAATAGTGCCGGGGATGGACCGCGCCATCCCCGGACCTTGCGCGCCAAAGGGACGAGTCCCCTTGGAACCCCGTCTATTGCTCTCAACACGGAAACAGGGGAGTGGGGGATACGGGTTGTAGGATGCCGACGGGCGAGCGCTATGCTGTCTCAAGTCCGCATGTAGCTTGTTCGGAGGCCGTCTCTGCGTCTCAAAGCGGGCAATGAATTCTGGCAATGGAACTTCTTCGTATCTGTTCGCTGCGACTTGAGCGATGCGCTCCGCACAAATAATGTTGCCGAAGCATGCGGAATATCAGAAGAGAGATTGCAGGACATGAGTCAGCGCATGAAGAGCTGCCCGTCGTTTTGATAATGACATAATTAAGTGGCAAACTAAAGCGATCGGAGCGACCATGATTCTTGACAGCCTGCGTAACAGCGCGTCTTTTAATGAAACCGACCGAGCCATTGCTACCTATCTGCTCAATCATACCGGCGACCTTAAGACCCTCACTATGGCAAAGCTCGCACAGGAGACTTACACCTCGAACGCGACAATCATCCGCTTTTGTAAGAAATTGGGCCTAAGCGGCTATCGAGAGTTGATCATGCAGCTCATCCAGGAGATAAGCGGAGACTATCTTCTGGCTGCCACTGTCGATCACAATCGTCCTTTTGGCAGTACCGATTCAATTGAGGCCATCGAGGGCAACCTTGCAAATCTCCTGAAGGGCGTCATAGATCAAACGAAAATCGAGCTCGATAGCGCCAAATTGAGCATAATCGCCAAGGCAGTTCTTAGCGCCCCGCGAATTTACATCTTTGCTAAAGGGGAAAGCTATCTGGCGGGATGTATCTTTCGCAACAATCTTCTCAAGCTCGATCGTCATGTCACCATGGCGGACGACGGTGGCCTGCAGACACTGCACGTTAAGAACGGTAGGCCCGGCGACCTGTTTTTATTCCTAAGCTACAGCGGCATTCACTATGATTATTCCAAATACGCCGCCGCTCTTTCCGAGCGCGGAATCAAGCCGTGTTTAATCACGGCGTTTTCTGATTCGGCGCTCGCCAGGCAATGCGACACTGTCTTGCTCATTCCAAAATCAGAGCGCGTGATTGGAAAGGTTGCCAATTACTCTTCCATGATCTCGCTCACGTATACGCTTCAGGTTATTTATTCGCTTATATTCAATCAGGATTATCAAGAGAACTATCGTGTAAAACACGAGGCCGATTCGTTCATCTTTACGAGTTTTGCGGAGATTTAGTCATACAAAAGGTGACCCCAAAGCATTTTGCCTTGAGGCCACCTTTTGTGCTTTTGCTATCTGGATGGCTTCTCTACTTCAGCTCAGGCCAATAGCCCTTGTTCGCCTCGATCATGTCGTCCAAGACTTCCTTAGCCACGCGCGCTGAGGGAATCGTGCGATTGAGGGTGAAGGCCTCGAGTGCCTTCTGGTAGGAGCCCTCGATAACGGCCTCGACCACAAGGCCCTCGCAGGCATCCTGCTGCTCGATAAGGCCCTTGTAGAAGCGGGGAATCTTCCCGACGCGGACCGGTTCGGCTCCTCGATCGGTGATGTACGCCGGAATCTCGACGGTCGCGTCGTCCGAGAGATTCTCGATTGCGCCATTATTGGGCACAATCACCAGCTGGCGATGGCGCAAATCCTTCGCCAGGGACTTGACGACATCGACAATGAACCTGCCGTGGACGCCTACGTAGAACTGCGTGAGATCGACCTTTTCACCGCGCTTAAGCGCCGCAGATGCGTCGAAGATACGCTTTTCGCGGCCGTTTACGACCTGCATGCCACGCGTGTTATTGATGTCCATGTACTCCACGCAGGCATCGGGCAACAGGTAATACTGGTAATAGGTGTTGGGGAGGTAATCCTGGAATAGCGTAGAAATCGTTGCCGCATTCTTGAAGGTGTGGGCCCAGTCTGGGTCCTTTACCAATGCGTCATTGAGGCTTGCCTCGGAAATGTAACCGTACTTACGCACGTGCTCTTTGAGCTTGTCCGTAACGTCGACGCCCTTGCAGCGTACGCTGGTATACCACCCAAAGTGATTGAGGCCAAAGTAGTCGACTTCAATGTCGTCGAGTTCGCAGCCCAAAATCTCCGCCATGCGGGCTTCAATCTCTACCGGCATATCGCAGATGTCGAGAATGCGAGCGTTTGGACGCAGCTTGTGCATTGCCTTGGCTACGATGGCAGCGGGGTTAGAGTAGTTGACGATCCAGTAGTCCTTGCAGGCGTACTCCTCGCAGAAATCGACAAGCTCGCACATGGGGAAGATGGTCCTCATGCCATAGGCCATGCCACCTGCTCCGCAGGTCTCTTGGCCGACTACGCCATGGCGCAGGCTGATCTGCTCATCCTGGATACGCATCTTGAGCCCGCCCACGCGCATCTGCGCCATAACAAAGTTCGCATCTGTAAACGCCTCTTTGGGGTCGACGGTTACATGCAAGGGGATCTCGGGGGCAAGGTCATCGATAACTGCCTTAACCACCACAGCGACCGTGTCCTGGCGTTCCTTGTCGATGTCATAGAGCCAAAGCTCACGAATCCCCAGTTCGTCCTTTTGATCAATCAGGTCTTTGACGATACCGGCGGTATAGGTGCTGCCGCCGCCGCAGATGACAATCTTGTATCCGTTCATGTTGTTCATGCCTTTCAAATCAAATTGAGCTGCAGACAATCTTGGTTACTATCTGCACGAAGTAGGTAGCGATGTTGATGACCGCCGCCATGCCTGCAATGCTGCCTGCGTCCGCGTGCCTTCCTGAACGCCGGGTCCAAACCGCAGCGAGTAGACCCAGGAGCGGCCAGATAAAACCACATGCGAATGCAGCCATAAGTACGAGAAGACCCCTTGTCGACTTTTCTTTGTACATGTTGAGCAGGCGTTCGAACATGCCTCGGATTGAATGAAACGTTTTGGTCAACATGAGGTCTCCTCGCTTATCGCTTATCGCTTATCGATTACGCGACTGTTAATCTTCCAGATTAAGGATGGGACGCAGCAGGTCGTAGACGGAGTGCACGTTGGTTCCCACGACAATTTGGACATTGGTGCCGTTCTTAAACAGGCCCTTGTCGATAGCCTTCTTGATGGTCTCTTCGTTGACCTTGTCGGGATCTTTGACTTCGACACGGAGACGAGTCATGCAGCAGCCCATGGTGTTGATATTGTCCTTGCCGCCAAGGCCGTTGATGATGTTCTGCACCATTTCCTGCTGTTTTGCGTCGACTTCCGGAGTTCCGGAGGACTCGAGAGCATTGTTGCCTCCGGAGACCTCTGCAGACCACTCTGCGGAACGGCCGGGCGTCATGAGGTTGAGTTTCTTGATCACCATCGCCAGAACGATGAACGAAACGGCGGCAAACACGATGCCCAAGACGATGTAAATCGGGAACTTGGTGACGCCCATTGGCAAAGGCAGGCCGAGCGTGAGCAGCTCGATGCCACCGTACATGTTAAGCAAGCGGACTCCCAGGACAAACAGGAGCATCTCGCCCAGTCCGTAGAACAGGCTGTAGGCAACCCAGAGAATCGGAGACGCGAACAGGATCATGAAGTCGAGCGGCTCAGTGATGCCGGAGAGCATGGCGGTGATGTAAATGGGCACCAGCATGGCTGCGACAGCTTTTCGATTCTCCGGACGGGAAGTCGCAATCATTGCGAGCACGGTGCCGAGGGTTACGAATTCCTTGCCAAAGCCGAACATGGCAAAGCGGACAGAGGGGTCGACTGTGGTGAGGGATCCGTCGGCGATATGGGGAAGCTCGGCATAGAAGATGTTTGCTGCGCCGGAAACACTCTGGCCGGCGACGACCGCCGTGCCGCCAATCGCGGAGTAGTCAAACGGCATCCACATAAAGTGGTGCATGCC
>CABUJL010000081.1 GCA_902491915.1 uncultured Collinsella sp. | reverse complement strand
TAAAGAGTGGCTTGCTGAGGATAGCCTCGATAGGCTTGATGCGCGCAGGATCGAGAGCGTCGTTACCTTGCAGGTCGGCCAGCTCGGGCGCGATGTCGACGATGTATCCAGCGGCCGCACGATTGCCAAATTGAACTAGGACGGTGGAGCCGATCTGGACATCGTTGGCGAGTGACTGCGGGATGCCGTAGGCGAATGGCTCGGACAGCGCACGCGTCGGAATGTCCAGGACTACGCTCGCGTAGGCGGCGATGGGCTCAGGTACAGGCTCGGACTTGGCCGGGGCAACAGCAGGCTCGGGCGTGGCCGGAGCCTGCTCCGGTTCCGGCGAACCAAACAGCGACAGTTGCTCGGCCATGGCCCCAGCACCTCCCATCCCATTCGTCTACAGAAATAAGAGCCCCGCTCGGGTGAACGGGGCTCGGATACATGCGTTTACGCAGCTGCTACAGCGCCATCGTGCGGGCGCGGTCGATACGCGCCAGGCAGTCGTCGCGGCCGATGAGCGCCATGGTCTCGCCCAGCGGGGGGCTCACCATGTTGCCGCAGACGGCGACGCGCACAGCTTGGAACACCACGCGCTTCTTGAGGTCCATCTGCTCGGGCAGCGGCTCAAGTGCTGCGTCGATGTTGGCAGCCGTCCACTCGTCCACGCCCTCGAGCGCGGCTTTGGCGGCATCCAGAATGGCGCCCATGCCTTCCTTGGCCAGGCCCTTGTTGACAGACTTTTCGTCATACTCGAGCGTCTCGGCCGTGGCAAAGATGGGAGCGGCGACGGTCACGGCGTCGGCCGGCATCTTGGTGCGCGGTTTGACGATGGCGGCAAGCGCATCAATCCAATCCTCGCCGTACTCGAGATTACCCTCGATGAGGCCTGCTTCGTGCAGCTCGGGGACCATGATCTCGTCGGCAAACTGAGCGTCGGACATGCCGTTGATGTACTCGGCATTGACCCAGTCGAGCTTCTTGGGGTCGAAGGTCGCCGGGTTCTTGGAGATGCGGTCGAGCGAGAACTTGCTGGCCAGGACATCGCGCGGGATGATTGTGGTCTCGCCGTCGAGCGACCAGCCGAGCAGCGCCAGATAGTTGACGAAGGCGTCGGACAGGTAACCGGCGTCGCGGTACTCCTCCACCGAGGTGGCGCCGTGGCGCTTGGAGAGCTTCTTGCCGTCGGCGCCCAAGATCATAGAGATGTGGGCGAACGTGGGCACGGGCGCGCCGAGGGCCTCGTAGACCATGACCTGGCGCGGGGTGTTGGACAGATGGTCGTCACCGCGGATGACGTGGGTAATCTTCATCATGGCGTCATCGACGACGGTCGCGAAGTTATACGTGGGCGTGCCGTCGGAGCGGAAGATGACAAAGTCGTCGAGCTCCTTGGCGTCGAAGGTCACCTCGCCGTGAACGGCGTCGTGGATGACGACATCGCCGCGGTCCTCGGGCACCTTGATGCGCAGGACGTAGGACTCGCCGGCCTCGATGCGGCGGTGGGCCTCCTCGGGATCAAGATCGCGGCAACGGCGCTGATAACCCTGGAAGGGGTCCTTGCGCTCCTGCGCGGCCTTGCGGTCGGCGTCGAGCTGCTCCTTGGTGCAGAAGCAGGGATAGGCCTTGCCCTCGTCCCAAAGCTTCTGGGCGGCCTGCTTGTACAGGTCCAGGCGCTCGGTCTGGGCGTAGGGGCCAAAATCGCCGCCCACCTCGGGACCCTCGTCCCAGTCCAGGCCCAGCCAACGCATGGCGCGCAGGATAATCTGCGTGTTTTCGTCGGTGGAGCGGGTGGGATCGGTGTCGTCGATGCGCAGGATGAACGTGCCGCCGTTTGCGCGGGCGAAAGCCCAGTTATAGATAGCGGTGCGGGCGCCGCCGATGTGCAGCTTGCCCGTCGGTGAGGGTGCAAAGCGGACGCGAACGTCTGATGCCATGGAAATCTCCTCGATTGCAGGATGGATGTCTAACCGCACCAGTATAAAGCATCAAAGCAACCTCCGCACAAAGGGCACCGACCCAATCATTGGGGACAGACTTAAATGACCAGTCGTTGGAGACGTTCTTAGTTTAAGGCTGGTCATTTAAGTCTGTCCCCAATGAGTAGGTGCGGAAAGGGTGTGAATGTTTGATTTACGCGTTATGATGTGCCCTTGCATAGAGAGCCCGGCGGAATGGTAACGGTCGCCGGGACACGTTTTTGAAAGGACAATCATGTCAGAAGAACTTCGTTCCATCCCACCCCAACACGGGTCCTTTGTTTTTACGTCGGAGTCGGTGACCGAAGGTCATCCCGATAAGATCGCTGACCAGATCAGCGATGCCGTCCTCGACGCAATCCTCGCCAAAGAAATAGAGCTGCAGGAGCAGGGCTACATCGCCCCCAACGGCGTGCCCGCCAACGTGGAGAACGTCCGCTGCGCCTGCGAGACCCTCGTGACCACCGGCACCGTTATCGTCGCCGGCGAGATTCGCACCCAGGCCTACGTCGACGTTCAGGAAATCGCCCGCGGCGTTATCCGCCGCATTGGCTACAACCGTGCCAAATTCGGTTTTGACTGCGATACCTGCGGCGTTATGAGCCTCATCCATGAGCAGTCACCCGATATCGCTCAGGGCGTTGACGAGTCCTTCGAGACCCAGACCGGCGCTACCACCGACCCGATCGACCTGATCGGTGCCGGCGACCAGGGCATGATGTTCGGTTACGCCTCCAACGAGACCAAGACCCTCATGCCCATGCCTCACTACCTGGCAAGCCGCCTGGCCGAGCGCCTGGCTGCCGTGCGCCACGACGGCACCCTGCCCTACCTGCGTCCCGATGGCAAGACCCAGGTCACCGTGCGCTACGAGGACGGCAAGCCCGTCGAGGTCACGACCATCGTCATCTCCACGCAGCACGCCGCCGAGATCGAGGACATGGGCAAGATCAAGGCCGACCTCATCGAGCACGTCATCACCCCGGTCATGGCCGCCGAGAACATGCCGTGGGACAACGCCGACATCTACGTGAACCCCACCGGTCGCTTTGTCGTGGGCGGACCTATGGGTGACACGGGACTGACTGGCCGTAAGATCATCGTTGACACCTACGGCGGCTATGGCCGTCACGGCGGCGGTGCCTTTAGCGGCAAGGACTGCACCAAGGTCGACCGCTCCGCCGCGTATGCCGCGCGCTGGGTAGCCAAGAACGTGGTCGCCGCCGGTCTGGCCGACCGCTGCGAAGTCGAGCTTGCCTACGCCATCGGCGTTTCCAAGCCCCTCTCAATCATGGTCGACACCTTCGGCACCGCACATGTTGCCGAGGACAAAATCGTCGAGGCCGTAGAGAAGACCTTCGACCTGCGCCCGGGCGCAATCATCCGCGACCTAGACCTGCGTCGCCCCATCTACGAAAAGACGGCAGCCTACGGTCACTTTGGCCGAGAAGACGCCGACTTCACCTGGGAGAAGACCGACCGAGTCGAAGAACTCAAAGCAGCCTGCGGCCTGTAAGCCAACGGCAAAAGCTGCAGCCAAGAAACAACGCACCAAAAGAAGTACCGGCTCCAACCGGTACTTCTTTTTTATTTAAAGGCGGTGAAGATGAGCCGACCTGGGACATGGAATAGGTCATAGGCCGATAAATTTCGCAGCAGAGCGACTCCAACCATGTATCCTAAGTTCCGAGGGCTTTGGTATCTGGTCGGTCGCGAGTTCCGCACGAGCCGGAGAGCACTTAATGTGCTCTCCGTGCGAGCAGGACTGTAGAGCAGGAAACCTTGTATACGCCCGCCCGCTCCCGAGGGGCATCTCTCATGCAAAAACTTTTGTTGGGTAAAGTCCGAGGTCAGTGGCGTTTTATACCGAGAAATTCAAAAAAAGTTGAAAATTCATTACTAATTTGCGTTGACTTTAGGTAACTAAAGTTTCATACTCCTTTTCAACCACTGGGGGATGTGAACGCGCACGGATCGTTCGCATCATGATTGAAGAGGATTTCTTAGACATGTTCACGCATCAGCTAAACATTATCAGCGTAGTAATTATCTGATGCGGGTTAGCACATACAGCTGGCCCGTACGATAACGGGCGGCTGATGAAGATGAGGGCCGTCGAGCGCAACCGACGGCCCTCATTTTTTATGTCTAGGAAGTTCTTTTTAGAGGAGGAAATGTAATGAACGGAGTTTTGCTCATGGTTGTGGCCGCGGCGGTGCTCGCCTGCGGCTATCTGGGCTATGGCCGATGGCTGGCCAACAAGTGGGGCGTTGACAAAGAGGCCCTCACGCCGGCCAAACGCATGAAGGACGGCAAGAGCTTCTCGCCCGTCTCCGCCTTCACCGCGTTCTCGCACCAGTTCAGCTCGATCTGCGGTGCTGGCCCTGTCACGGGTACGATCGTCGCCATGGCCTTTGGCTGGCTGCCCGTTGTGCTCTGGGTCCTCGTCGGCGGCATCTTCTTTGGCGCCGTCCACGACTTTGGTGCTCTGTACGCCTCGATGAAGAACAACGGCAAGTCACTCGCTCAGCTCATCGAGAAGTATATCGGCAAGACCGGCCGTCGCCTGTTCCTGCTGTTCTGCTGGCTGTTCTGCATCATCGTCATCGCCGCTTTCACCGACATGGTCTGCAAGACGTTCATGTTCACCCCGGCCGTTGACGCTTCTGGCGCCGCTACCGGTGCCATCGACTTCACCAAGTCCTATGCCGCTGGCTGCGCTGGCACCATCTCCATCCTGTTCACCTTCGTCGCTATCGCCTTTGGTTGGGCCCAGAAGAAGTTCAACCTCACCGGTGCCGCCGAGTTCGTCACCGGCGTGGTCCTCATGGTTCTCATGTTCGCCGTCGGTATGCAGTTCCCGGTCTACCTGGATAAGTTCCAGTGGTTCGCCGTCGTCATGGTCTACCTGGTCTTCGCTGGCGCTATGCCCATCCAGATGCTCAAGACCCCGCGTGACTACCTCACTTCCATCATGATGATCGTCATGATCGTTTGCGCTGTCCTCGGCATCGTCGTCCTGGGCGTCAACGGTCAGGCCACCATCACCGCTCCGGTCTTCACCGGCTTCTCCACTGCCTCCGGCATGATGTTCCCGGTCCTGTTTGTCTCCGTTGCCTGCGGTGCTCTCTCCGGTTTCCACAGCCTCGTTTCTTCTGGCACCTCCTCCAAGCAGGTCGAGAAGGAGCAGGACGCCGTCAAGGTCGGTTATGGCGCCATGATCGTCGAGTCCTTCGTCGGCATCCTTGCCATCATCGTCGCAGGCATCATGTTCTCCGATATGAACACCGCCGGCACCGGTGCCCTCAACGCCGGCGTCGCTTCCACCCCGTTCCAGATCTTCGCCGCTGGCATCTCCCGCGGTATGCAGGCCTTCGGTGTTGACGGCACGCTCGCTACCGTCTTCATGACCATGAACGTCTCCGCTCTGGCCCTGACCTCGCTCGATGCCGTCGCCCGCATCGCCCGCACCTCGTTCTCCGAGTTCTTTGCCCAGACCAACGACGCCCTGGCCATCGAGTCCAAGGCCGGCTACATGAAGGTTCTCGGCAACCCCTGGTTCGCCACGGTCGTCACCCTGCTTCCCGGTCTCGCCCTCGCCTTTGGCGGCTATGCCAACATCTGGCCGCTCTTTGGTGCTTCCAACCAGCTGCTCGGCGGTATGACCATGATCACCCTCGCCGTGTTCTGCAAGTGCACCGGCCGCAAGGGCTGGATGCTCTACGTGCCCGTCGCCTTCCTGCTCTGCTGCACCTTCACCTCGCTGGTCCAGAGCGCCATGGGCTGCATGACCGCTGTCCAGGCTTACGGTTTCTTCGGTACCATCCCGGCTACCGCCACCACGGCCGCCGTCTCCGTCGCCGCCACCAAGGGCCTGCAGCTCGTTTTCGCCGTCCTGCTGATGGTCCTGGGCCTCATCGTCGCCGTCAACTGCCTCAAGGAGTTCTTCGGCAAGGAGGCCGGCTCCATGCCTGACGAGGAGCCCGAGTGGTCCGAGATGGGCAAGGCCGAGTACGGTCGCGCCGCTGCCGCTGAAACTCCTGCCGACGCCGAGGCCGCCAAGGCCTAGTCGGTCGGACGGGTTGGATCTCCCATCTATTTGACTCGGAAAGACCGGGTCCGCAATCAAGCGGACCCGGTCTTTTTTCTTGTGAGAACAGGTGGTGCAAGGGCGTTCTCGCAGATGTTTTGCGTGGATAGGCTCGTGCGTTGTACCATATGGACGTATATGTGTGCATATGAAAGGGGCCCCGTGGCCAAGACGGTATATTCCGATAATCAAAACAATGTCGATGCTCTGACTGAGCGCCTGAGCAGCCAGACGTCGCTTTCTGCTGAGCGTGCCAAGCTGGTTGCCTACGACCTGCTTTGCCGCAAGGCGCTCAAGATTAAGTCGAGTGCGCTGGCGCAGATTTTCCGCTCCGTCGATAAGGAATGCGACACCAAGGCGATGCGCGATGAGCTTATCGCGGCAAATATCGTGACCAAGATCGAGGGTAGCGGCATTAACGGGCGCCCGGCGTTCTATACCATCAATGCTGAGATCCGCGATGCCCAGGAGCAGCCTGCCGAGTCCGTCGAAGATTTTGTCGTCGAGGATTCCGCTGACGCGCCTGCTGTGGAAGAAGTTACTCCGCGTGAGCATGTCGATACCGATGAGTTGCTCGATGAGAACGTCGTGCGCGCCTTTACGGCCAAGGCAGGACGCGGCGGTTTTGGCGGGGGTGGCAAGCGCGATGCGCAGCGCCGCGCCCAGCAGGAGCGCTTCCGTCGCGCCGTTGCTCAAAAGGGTGAGACGGATGCCGAGGCTGTTGAGAACGAGGTTGCTGCCAAGTCGCAGAAGCCCGCGAAGGAGCAAAAGCCCGTGGAGGCCCAAGAGCCCAAGCGTCGTCGCGGTGCTCACTTTAAGGCTGCGCAGCAGGATGTCGCGCGTGAGGTTGAAGAGCCTTCCGAGGTTGCAGACGATGTTGAGGAGTCTGCCAAGAGGGCTCCGGGTTCGTGCCGTCCCGGCCGCGGTTTTGCGGGACGCGCGTATCCCGTAAAGCGTCAGGAGAAGGGCGAGCCGGCTTCGACCGCTCAGGCCGAGAAGGCCGAACAAACCGAGAAAACCGTTGAGCCGGCGACTCGCGAGCAAAAGCCTGTTGAGCCGCGGCTTGAGGTTGATGCCGAGGCCAAGGGGCAGCAGCCTACTGATGAGCGGACGGAGCAGAGCGCGTCGAGCAAGCCTCGCCGCCGTCGCCATCGTGGGGGCCGCAGTTCCCATGCCGAGACTGCAGCCGAGAAGACCACGCCGCAGGACGAGGATGCGACTGCCGAGGTTTCTTCGGGGCAGCCTAAGCGCCAGCCGGCGAAGGAGAGCAAGTCCGATCGTCCGCAGAAGCAGGCGTCTATGCCAAAGCGCGAGCGCAATTTCCAAGGCGATGCTAAGCGCAAGTCTCAGAAGAAGCCGGAGTCTGCCGTAGCAGATACTGCTACTCAGCAGCCCGAGTCGGCCGTCCACGGCGAGGTATCGGCGTTTGCCCTTGCTCGCGTTTTGGGCAGGCAGCTGCTCAAAGTTGTCCCTACGCCTACGGCGCTCTCTAAGATCAAGGAGCAGCAGACACAGATCGTAAAGGTCGAGGGCAAGGACGGCAAAAAGGCTCCGCAGCGCACTCAGCACAACGAGATGTCCAACCGCAAGATTGCCGAGGAAATCGCAATCATCCAGGCTTGGATCGAGCAAAACCGAGGTGCCGATACGCCGGTTGCCTCGCGCCGCCAGCGTGCCTACCAGATTTTTAACGACGAGAAGGCTTTTGACGGCAAGCACGGTGAGCGCCTAATTCGGCGTATGACCGAAAAGGGCATCAGCATGCAGGCGATTAAGGTCGCCCCCAACCGCCCCGTGCACTTTACGGGCTTCTTTACGCTGGGTGCCGACAAGCCGTTCATTATGGTCGAGAACCTGGACACCTACGACGAGATCGTCAAGCTCCTGCGCGGCCGCAAGCATGCCAAGCTCTTTGGCACCAAGGTGGGCGGCGTCATCTTTGGTGGCGGCTGCAAGGCGAGCGTCTCGCATGCGCTGGACGATTACCTGGCCGAGATCGGTTATCGCTTTAACTATGTCTACTACGTGGGCGACATCGATCGAGAGGGTGCGCGCATCGTCGAGCAGGCGCGCAACGCCAACGTGGTGGAGATTCGCCTGCATGCCGGCATGTATCGCGCAATGCTCGCCGAGCACAAGCGCCGCGTGAAGGCCGGCGGAGAGTGTGAGCCCGCGGCTGCCAACCAGGGCGTACCGCAGAATCTGGCGGCGACGATCAAGGACCTGCCCATGGTCACGCGCGTGCAGTTCCGCAACGTGCTG
>CABUJL010000080.1 GCA_902491915.1 uncultured Collinsella sp. | reverse complement strand
CCGTCCGTCAGATGAGGAGTCGCCCATGACCCAGCCCCTGCCCTGGGAAAAGAATGTCGCGGTACCTGTGCCGCCCGCGCCGGAACCCGTGCCGCTCGATGCATACACCGCCCCTGCTGCGCCGGAGCCCGAGCTCGTTCCGCTCGACATCTACGACGCTCCCGCGCCGGCGCCCAAGCCCGCCAAGCCGCTCGTCGACATCGACAGCCTTAATCCCGCTCAGCGCGAGGCGGTCCTGACCACCGAGGGCCCGCTGCTGGTCCTTGCCGGCGCCGGCTCGGGCAAGACCCGCGTCTTGACCTTCCGTATCGCACATATGCTCGGCGACCTGGGCGTTAAGCCCTGGCAGATCCTTGCCATCACGTTTACCAACAAGGCCGCGGCCGAGATGCGTGAGCGTCTGGCGGCACTCATTCCCAGCGGCACCCGTGGCATGTGGGTATGCACCTTCCATGCCATGTGCGTGCGTATGCTGCGCGAGGACGCCGACCTGCTGGGATACACCGGTCAGTTCACCATCTACGATGACGATGACTCAAAGCGCATGGTGCGCGACATTATGCAGGCGCTCGGTATCGAGCAAAAGCAGTTCCCCATCAACATGATCCGCAGCAAGATCAGCTCGGCCAAAAACGCCATGATCGGCCCCGAGGACATGCTCAAATCCGCCGACAGCCCCAATGACAAAAAGGCCGCGCAGGTCTACCTGGAGCTGGAACGCCGCCTGCGCGCCGCCAACGCGATGGACTTCGACGACCTGCTCGTGCGCACGCTCGAGCTGCTGCGCACCCGCCCCGAGGTGCTCGACAAGTACCAGGAGCGCTTCCGCTACATTAGCGTCGACGAGTATCAGGACACCAACCACGTCCAGTACGAGATCGCCAACCTGCTGGCCGCCAAGTACCAAAACCTCATGGTCGTGGGCGACGACGACCAGTCCATTTATAGCTGGCGTGGCGCCGACATCACCAATATCCTGGACTTTGAGAAGGACTTTAAAAACTGCAAGACCGTCAAGCTAGAGCAGAACTACCGCTCCACGGGTCATATCCTGAGCGCCGCCAACGCCGTGGTGCGTCACAACTCGCAGCGCAAGGAGAAGCGCCTGTTTACGGCCGAGGGCGACGGCGAGAAGATCCAGGCCTTCCAGGCAAGCGATGAGCGCGACGAGGGCCGCTGGATTGCCGGCGAGATCGAAAAGCTGCACTCCAAGGGCACGAGCTACGACGATATTGCTGTGTTCTACCGCACCAACGCCCAGTCGCGCATCCTCGAAGATATGTTCCTGCGCGCAGGCGTGCCCTACAAGATTGTGGGCGGCACGCGATTCTTCGATCGTGCCGAGATCCGCGACGTCATGGCCTACCTCAAGATGATTGTGAACCCGGCCGACGAGATGAGCGTCAAGCGCGTCATCAACACGCCGCGCCGCGGCATCGGCTCCACCTCGATTCAAAAGATTGAGCAGCTGGCACGCGACAACCGCTGCTCGTTCTTCCAAGCCTGCGAGATCGCAACAACCGAGACGGGCATGTTTAGCGCCAAGGTGCGCAACGGCCTGTCGAGCTTTGTGGCGCTGGTGCGCGAGGGTCGCCGCATGGACGGCGAGCTCAAGGACGTCGTCGAGATGATCGTCGATAAGACGGGCCTGCTGCAGGCTTTCCGCGCTGAGGGCACCATGGAGTCCGAGAGCCGCGCCGAGAACATCCAGGAATTCCTGGGCGTCGCCGCCGAATTTGAGGAGACGCACGAGGATATCGAAGGTACGCTCGAGAGCTTGGAAGAGCTGCGCGCTGCCGGTGTTGCCGATGTGCCTGCTAGCGCCGAGCCCGAGCCTGTCGTGGTGAGCGCGCCTGCGCCCGAACCGGGGCCATCTGCCCCGGTATCCTCGTTTGAGGCGCTCGTTGGCGCGCGTGACGCCGCGGGCTCCAATCCGCTCGATAGCTTGGCCGCTCCGTCGCTGTCTCCGCAGGATGCCCTGGCCGCCGCCATCGCGGGCAACGCGTATGCCGCGCCGACGGAGATGCCGGCGGGTGCCGTGCATGCCGACGAGATCGAGCGCACCTACGGTCCGCTCACCTGTAAGGCGCTGCCGGCGCTCATGGAGTGGCTGGCCCTGCGCTCCGACTTGGATTCCCTGGCCGGCGAGACGCATGCCATTACCATGATGACCATCCACTCCGCCAAGGGCCTGGAGTTCCCGGCGGTGTTCGTGGCCGGCATGGAGGAGGGCATCTTCCCGCACGTGCACGACTTTGGCGGTAGTGACGATCCGGGCAAGCTCGAGGAGGAGCGTCGCTTGGCCTACGTCGCCATCACGCGTGCTCGCAAGCGCCTGTTCCTGACCTATGCGGCCACGCGTCGCACCTACGGCTCGACCTCTGCCAACCCGCGCTCGCGCTTCCTCAACGAGATTCCGTTTGAGGATATCGAGTTTAGCGGCATCGGTTCTGCCGGTTTTGAGGGCACGGGCTGGGAGAAACGCGGCGACCGACACGGCACCTTTGGATCGGGTATGGGCTCGGACATGTATGGCGGCAAGGTGTTTGGTTCGCATACGCGCTCGACCGGCGGTTCCGGTTCGCGTGGCGGATCGAGCTTTGACGATTTCTTTGGCGGCAGCAGCTACGGGACCGAGCGCCATCGTGGGGTTTCGCCCGATGCCGGCCGTGTTGCCTCGACCTTTGGTTCGGGTGCGCCGCGAGCCAAAAAGCCGTCGTCCAAGGTGTCCCCGACGGTGGAGCGCAAGGTCGATCGTGCCAGCGCATCGCAGGACTTTGCCGCGGGCGATACCGTGAGCCACAAGACTTTTGGCACGGGTACCGTGCTCTCGGTCGTCGGAGACATGATCGAGGTCCAATTCGAAAAGACCGGCCAGACCAAAAAGCTGATGAAGGGCTTCGCACCTATAGTGAAACTGACCTAGGCGGCTTTCCCAGGCACGGCACCTCGGCCTTCAATCGTCGGGCATGACCTCAAGGTCTATGCCCTCCTCTTTCAGGCCGATCTGCCGCACCTGGAAAACCCGTACATCCAGCTAGGCGGGCGTATGGGGCAACATCGCCTGCTCGGGCAGTCCTGCGCAAGACGGAGGCCACATTAAGTGGCCTCCTTTGCGTGCGGAACTCGCGATCGATGTTGCCCCATACGCCCGTCCAGGTCCTTAGATAACGTTGCTTGCGAACGTCGCTCTGCTCGTCCGCTTTTTTGATCTGGAGAGCCGGGTGGGCTGATATATATGGATAGGGGGCTCCTCCGTTGGTGGACGGGGGAGCCCCTTGTTGCGTTTTGGTTGTTGCTGCGACCTAGAGGTGGCTGATGATCAGTTCCATCTTGCCTTCGAGGTCGATGGAGCTGACGGTGTTCGGGGCCAGCAGGTGGCTTCCCTTGTGGACGGGGTCGCCGCAGACGGTGCCTTCGCCGTCGATGACCGACAGGCACATGAAGGGCCAGCGCTGGTCGAGGATCTTGCTGCCGTCGACACGCACGCGATCGACGGTGTAGCAGGGGTTAGACTCGAGCTCGGTCACGCCGTCCACCTCGGGCGCGGTCACGGTACCATCGACCGGGGCCTGGACGTCAAAGTCGATGCAGTCGAGGCTCTGCTTAATGTGCAGCGGGCGCAGTTTGCCGTCGGTGCCCGGGCGATCATAGTCGTACAGACGATACGTCACGTCGCTCGACTGCTGCGTTTCCAAAATGAGCGTGCCGGCCTTGATGGCGTGAACGGTACCGGAATCAATCTGGAAAAAGTCGCCCTTGTGGATCGGTAGTACGTTGAGCATGTCGTCCCAGCGGCCGTCCTTGATCATCTGTGCGGCCTCAGTGCGGTCTTTAGCACGCTGGCCGACGATGATCGTGGCGCCGGGCTCGCAATCCAGCACGTACCAACACTCGGTTTTACCCAGGCTGCCGTTCTCGTGCTCGGCGGCGTACTCGTCGTTGGGATGAATCTGGATCGAAAGGTCGTCCTTGGCGTCCAGAATCTTGATGAGCAGCGGGAACTCCTTGCCCTCGCAGTTGCCAAAGAGCTCGCGGTGCTCGGCCCACAGCCACGACAGCGTGTGGCCGGCGTACGGTCCCTCCGCAATCTGGCAGTCACCGTTGGGATGGGCCGAGATGGCCCAGCACTCACCGATGGGACCTTCGGGAATGTCGTAACCAAATACGGTTTCGAGCTGGCGGCCACCCCAGATCTTCTCGTGGAAGATCGGCGTCAGTTTAATCAAATCGGACATATTCATACCCCCATTATGTTGCGCGGGCGTTGCACAAAACAGCTCAAAACGAGCGCCCGCGTGACTACAAAAACCTATGCCAACGTTACGTTGTGCAACTCAAAGCGGTCGCCAACGTTGCGCGAGACCGAATACTCAAAGGCGGCGCCGCTGTCCAAAAAGCCAATCTGGGTGAGTTCGAGCAGGGGAGAGCCAGGTTTGGTGTCCAGACGCTCGGCTTCTTCCTCGGTTGCTGCCACGGCGCGAATGGTACGGTGGAAGCTCGAAATCTTCAGCCCACATTGCTCGCGGATGAAGCGGTAGACCGATCCGTACAGGTCCTTCTTTTTAAGGCCTGGAATCAGCTCGAGGGGCATGTAGGTGTACTCGATAACGATGGGCTTCTCATCGGCCTGACGCACGCGCACGACGTGATAGGCAAAGTCATCCTCGGCAATTCCCAGCTGGGCTGCGATGTCCGCTGGTGGATTAACGATCGAGAAATCGTAGACCACCGAGGTCACCTTCTCCCCGCGGTGCTCATATGAAAAGCCTTGGGCACGGTCGTTTTTGCCCTGGAAAAACGCCTGGCCGGGAAGCCCCGCCGTGTCCTTAACGTAGGTACCCGATCCGCGTCGGCTGGTAATAAGACCTTCCTCGGTGATTTGTTCAATAGCTCGTTTGACGGTGATTTTTGAAACGCTATAGAGCTCGCAGAACTCAACGACGGTGGGAAGCTTGTCGCCCGGTTTAAGAGCGCCATCCTCAATACTTCGACGAATATCTGCAGCTATCGCCTCGTATTTGGGAATCATGGAACCTCCTTTCCGACTTATATGAATACAAAAGTAAGTATAACCCTCAACAGGGCACCCATATTACTTTTATCTAAGAAGTTCGAGAAAGAAAAAAGAAAAAGACGCTTTACTTTTAAAATTAGAGCGCTATAGTTTAAGCAACGAACGGAATCCTGCAGCAGACCAGGATTGACCGTTTGGGGACGGTTTTGTTTTGGCAGGTTGGATATCGGTATGACCGGTGCGCGCCCGCGCCGGATAACCTGCCAAAGCAAACCCGTCTCCAACCGGAAGCTCTAGAACACGAAAGCGAGGACTTTGATGGCACAGTATCAGCTGCCCAGCGACTTTTTCTTTGGCGCGGCCATGTCCGGTCCGCAGACCGAGGGCCAGTGGAACCAGGGCGGCAAGCTCGAGAACCTGTGGGACACCTGGTCCATGCAGGATCTGGGCTCGTTCTATAACCGCGTGGGTTCCTATGCCGGTAACGACTTTATGGCCAAGTACAAGGACGACCTTCGCATCATGAAGGACCTGGGCCTGGATACCTATCGCACCTCCATCCAGTGGAGCCGCCTGCTCGATGCCGACGGCAACCTCAACGAGGAGGGGGCTGCGTGGTACCACGAGCTGTTCCGCGCTTCCCGCGAGGCAGGCCTGGAGCCGTTCGTCAACCTTTACCACTTCGATATGCCCACCTATCTCTTTGACCGTGGCGGTTGGGAGAGCCGCGAGGTCGTCGAGGCCTACGCGCATTACGCCGACGTCGCCTTCCGCGAGTTCGGTCAAGAGATCAAGTACTGGTTTACCTTTAACGAGCCCATCGTCGAGCCCGAGCAGCGCTACCAGGAGGGCGTGTGGTTCCCGCAGCTCCACGACTTCAACCGTGCTCGCACCGTGCAGTACCACATTTCGCTGGCGCACGCGCTGGCTGTTGCCAACTATCGCAAGGCCTATGACAAGGGCGCCGTTCGCGCCGATGCCAAGATCGGCATGATCAACTGCTTCACCCCGGTCTACACCAAGGAGAACCCCAGCGAGGCAGACCTCGAGGCCGTGCGTATGACCAGCGGCATCAACAATCGCTGGTGGCTCGACCTTATCACCAAGGGCGAGCTTCCCGCCGACGTGCTCGACAGCCTGGCCGAGGGCGGCGTCAAGCTTCCGTTCCGCGCCGGTGACCAGGAGATCCTCAAGCAGGGCGTCGTTGACTGGCTTGGCTGCAACTACTACCATCCCACGCGCGTCCAGGCGCCGGCGAGCAAGATCGACCAGTACGGTCTGCCGCACTTTGCCGACGAGTACGTGTGGCCCGATGCCGTCATGAACAAGAGCCGCGGCTGGGAGATCTACCCGCAGGGCCTCTACGACTTTGGCATGGACTGCGCTAAGAACTACCCCGATCTTGAGTGGTTCGTTTCCGAGAACGGCATCGGCATCATGGACGAATACAAGAACCGTGACGCCGAAGGAACCATCCAGGATGACTACCGAGTCGACTTTGTGCGCCAACACCTGGAGTGGGTTGCCAAGGCAATCTCCGAGGGCGCCAAATGCCGGGGCTATCACTACTGGGCCGTCATCGATAACTGGTCTTGGGCCAATGCCTTTAAGAATCGCTATGGCTTTGTCGAGGTCGATCTCATGGACGGCTACAAGCGCCGCCTTAAGAAGTCGGCAGCCTGGCTCAAACAGGTCGCCACGACCCACGTGGTTGATTAGCGACCGGGCGAACGCCCAGACCGCGCGCCGCCGCGCGCAACACATGGCACATCTGGTGGCAGAGGGCGACAGACCACCGTGCGCATAGGAAAAGGCCGGATTTGAAAGTTAGGAGCAATCATGGCCAGTGACAACGGAAAGAGCTTCCTCGACAAGTTTGCCGAGGTCTCTGCGAAGGTGGGAAACCAGGTTCACCTGCGTTCCCTGCGTGACGCCTTCGCGACCATCACGCCGCTCTATATCCTTGCGGGTATCGCGGTTCTTATTAACAACGTCGTGTTCCCTCTGTTCCCGCTCGATGCGGCGGGCCTTGCCAACCTTCAGACGTGGGGCTCGGCAATTACGCTGGGCACCCTCAATGTCTCTGCCATTATCTTGGCCGGATTGATTGGCTACAGCCTCGCCAAGAACAAGCGTTTCGATAACCCGCTCGCTTGCGTGGTCGTCGCCATCTCTGCCTTCGTCATCATGATGCCGCAGCAGATCACCGCCTCGCTTGCCGCCACGAGCCCGCTGCTCACCGACAAGATCACCTCCGCCGAGGTCACGGGCGCCCTTTCGACTGCCAACACCGGCACCAACGGTCTGTTCTCGGCCATTATCATCGCTCTGCTCTCCGTCTCGCTCTTCATCAAGATTTCTGGCGTCGAGAAGCTCAAGGTTAAGCTGGGCGAGGGCGTGCCTCCCGCGGTCTCCAACTCCTTCAACGTCATGATCCCGATGCTGCTCAACCTCGCAATCTTCGCTCTTGCCGCAGCCCTGCTCGCCGTGTGCGCCGGCACCGATCTGTGCGCCATCATCTCCACGTGCATCTCCAACCCGCTCAAGAACATCATGAACGCCGGTCCGTGGGCTGTTATCCTCATCTACACCCTTGCCAACCTGCTGTTCTGCGTCGGTATTCACCAGTCCACCATCTCTGGCGCTACCGTCGAGCCGATCCTGACCATGCTTATCGTCGACAACATGGCTACCTTTGCCGCCGGTGGCACCATCCAGCCCGATCACTACATGAACATGCAGATCGTTAACAGCTTCGCCCTCATCGGCGGCTCGGGCTGCACCCTCATGCTTCTGCTCGACACGCTCCTGTTCTCCAAGAACAAGGCTTCCGAGACCGTTTCCAAGATGGCTATCCTGCCTGGTCTGTTCAACATCAACGAGCCGGTTATCTACGGTTACCCCATCGTGTACAACCTGCCGCTTATGATCCCGTTTGTCCTTCTTCCCGACCTGTTCATCGGCATCACCTATGGCCTTACCTGCGCAGGCATCATCAGCCCCTGCATCGCCCAGGTGCCCTGGACCATGCCTCCCGTCATCAATGCCCTGCTCGCTACGGGCTTTGACTGGCGCGCTGGCGTGTGGCAGGCTCTCGAGATTGTCATTGGCATGGCCGTCTACCTGCCCTTTATGAAGATTTCCGAGAAGGCAATCGCCAAGCAGGAGACTCTCGCCGAGTAGAACGCCTAACGTTCGTCCCTTTCACCTTTGCGGGCGCCGGTACGCGGTGCCGGTGCCCGCGGCTCTCTCCCTTGTGTAAAGATGCAGGGGGGTGGGCACAATAGCCGCAAGGAATAAAACCAGTTGTCGTCTGCGCGCCGCGCAGTTATAAGGAGGAAACCATGAAGAA
>CABUJL010000079.1 GCA_902491915.1 uncultured Collinsella sp. | reverse complement strand
CAGGCGGGGTGGTTCCCCGCGTACGTGCCATCTGAGTAACCGAGGGGAGGGCGCACATGGGAATGACGGGTGCATACGAGCGCAATCTCGATGCAAAAGGCCGTCTATCCCTGCCTGCACCCCTTCGCGAGGAGCTTGGAGAGCACGTTCGCGTGTTTAAAGCCCTGGATGTCGATGCTCTGTACGTGTTCTCTGCCGAGGCCTTCGATAAGTGGGTCGAAGGACTCTTCGCGGGTCGTGAGGGCCACGAGGGTTTTAACCCGCGTGACATTAATGACCAGAAGCTCATGAGGGCGATCAACAAGCGCACCACGTCGATGGACGTGGACAGCGCCGGTCGTATCGGTCTTTCCGAGTCTCTCCGCAAGCAGGCGAACCTGGACCGCGAGGTCACGGTTGTGGGCAACTACGACCACCTTGAGGTTTGGGATCGCGCCGCGGCCGATGAGGACGATGACGATGAGGCCCTGCTGGACCTCTTCTTCTCGTAAGGGCAAGGCACGGGTAACGGATGGAGCGTGGGATCTTGACACAAGAATATCGGCATGAACCTGTCATGCTCGGCGAAGTGCTTGAGTCGCTGCGGCTAAAGAGCGGCTCCGTTGTCTGCGATTGCACCCTTGGCGGTGCCGGCCATTCGGTAAAGATGGCCGCGCAGGTGGGGGAGACGGGCCTTTTGCTCGGCGTCGATCAGGACGACATGGCCCTCGAGGCCGCTGGCGCCCGTCTGGACCGCGAGGTTCCCGGAGTTCCGCACCAGCTGCTGAAGGGCAACTTCGGCGACTTGGACGAGCTGCTTTGCTCGGCCGAGGTGCCCGGGGTCGATGGCTTCCTGTTCGATTTGGGCGTTTCGTCACCGCAACTCGATATCCCTGGCAGGGGCTTTTCGTATAACGAGGACGCCCCATTGGACATGCGGATGGATCCGGGTAATAACACCTTAAACGCAGCTGAGGTCATCAACACCTATAACGAACACGACCTCGCCCGGATTCTACGCGTCTACGGCGAAGAGAAGTTTGCCTCGCAGATCGCGCGCGAGATCGTGCGCCGCCGCGAGCAAGAACCGATCGAAACCACCGGCCAATTTGTCGAGATCATCAAGGCGGGTATCCCGGCTGCCGCTCGTCGGCATGGCGGACACCCGGCCAAGAAAAGTTTCCAGGCCATTCGCATCGAGGTCAATCACGAGCTCGATGTGCTCGAACGAGGGCTTGATGCCGCCACCAGGTGGCTCAACCCGGGCGGACGTATCTGCGTCATCTCGTATCACTCGCTCGAGGACCGTATCGTAAAGAACCACTTTAAGGAGATGAGCCAGGGGTGCACGTGTCCGCCGGAGATTCCGGTGTGCGTGTGCGGCAACGTGCCGATACTCAAGGTCATCACCCGCAAACCCTTGGTTGCCCAGCCTGATGAGGTTGAGCGCAACCCTCGGGCGAGATCAGCCAAAATCCGCGTGGCGCAGCGTCTGTAGGCGCGACCGCGCGATATTGGACCTCCCGCTCGCACCATAAACGAAGCTTAAACACACTACCAACGTACTCGGGATGGGAGGCGGCATATCATGGGCTACAACACTTCAAGCGCAGCACTTGCCTATGATATGAACGCCATGCCCGCCTATCGTGAGACGCCGCAGGCCCCCGTTGCTCCCCGTGAGCAGCGCACGCCGCGCTTTGATGTCTACACGGGCGCGGGCCGTCAGGCAAACCAGGCGGTAAGCCCGGTTTTCATGAGCGTTCTTAAAACGTTTTGCATCATTGCGGCTATCTTCATGACGATCGGCGTCGCCCGCGTGGCACTCGCCGGCGTTACGGCCCAGGTGCTCAACAGCAACGCCGAGCTTACCAACACGCTCGAAAAGGCGACCGATGAGAGCTCCGACCTGGAGGTCATGCATTCGGTCTATGGCGCCGACACGCGCATTCGCGACCTTGCGGGCGCTTATGGCATGGTGGAGCCCAGCGAGAGCGTTACACTTGACTTTTCGCAGGATGCAGCCGCGGGCGCCAACGCGACCGCGACCGCTCAGTAGCAAGACGGTAGCTGAGTATGACAAATGACTATCGCCGCGGTTCCGATGGGGGCCGCGGTTCTGGACGTCCCTCGTCGCGGGGACGTTCTGGTTATCAAGGAACGGGTCGGCAATCTTACAACGCCGGGCAGTCCCGTGGCAACGACCCGGCGTCGCGACTTCGCGGCTCGGGCGGCCCTCAAGTGCATAACACCAGGTCGCGCAAGAGTTCGTCGACCGAATGGCTCACAGGCGCACCTCTGCCTCGCCGCAAAGCCGTCATGGGCTTCATCGGGCTTGGCTTGGGCTTGGGCGTCTTTCGCCTTGCCGACTATCAAATTGTCGAAGCCGATAAACTGCGCGAGCGTGCCGATGCGCGCCGCCTGCTTGCGCAGACCCTCTATGCCAAACGCGGCACCATCTACGACCGCAACGGCAACGTGTTGGCGTCGTCGGTCGAATGTCGCAACATCGCCGTGAACCCGCAGCTTGTCGAGGATGTTGACAAGACGGTGTCGGCGCTGGTCAAGGCAACTGGAATCGATAAAAAGACCTGCCGCAAGCTCGTCGAGTCCGATGGAACCTGGGTGTATATCAAGCGTCAGGTGGACGAAGACGATGTTGCGGCGCTGGAGAAGAAGAACCTGCCCGGCGTGCTTTTTGAGCAGGCCATGAAGCGTGTATATCCATACGGCAATCTGGCATCGCAGGTGCTGGGTGTAGTGAATGTAGACAACGACGGCTTGACGGGTCTCGAAAAGCAATACAACAAGCTTCTGACCGGCACGAACGGTTCTCTCGTACGCGAGCGCGCGAGGGACGGCAGCTATATCGCGGGCGGTGCCTATAAAAAGGTGGCTGCGGTCGACGGCGTTGATATCGTGACGACGCTCGACGTCAATATCCAGCGTGCGGCCGAGGATGCCCTGGCAGAGGCTGTCGAGAAGACAAAGGCCAAGAACGGCTCGGCGCTGGTCACCGATCCTACGACAGGCGAGATCTTGGCAGCCTGCTCGTACCCGACTTACGACCAGACCGATCTGGAGAACGCCAAGACCGAGGATATGAACCTGCGCCTGGTCACTGACGCCTACGAGCCCGGCTCGGTCTTTAAGACGCTCGTGGCCGGTGCCGGCTTCGACTTGGGTGTCGTGCGATCGAGTACGTCGTTTGAGGTGCCGGCGAGCATCAAGGTGGGCGACGATACCGTCACCGATGCCGACAAGCGCGACTATGCCATGACCATGGATGTGCGCGAGATGATGCGCCGTTCGTCCAATGTGGGCTTTGTCCTAGTGGGGCGCAAGATCGGTGCCGACGACTTTGCCGCCTATGTGGACAAGTGGGGCATCGGTCACAGCTCGGGTGTCGATTTTCCGGGCGAGAGCCTGGGTATCGTCAAGGAGCGTGACCAGTATGACGGCGCCACGCTGGGCTCGATGAGCTTTGGACAGGCACTGTCCGTCTCGCCAATTGAGATCGCACGTGCCGTGGGCGGCATCGCCAACGGCGGCGTGATGATGACACCGCACTTCTATAAGTCCAGCAAGGGCGACGAGAAGGACTGGGGCGAAGGCGAGCGCGCGATTTCTGAGGATGCCGCATCCCAGGTGACATCGTGCATGCAGACGGTCGTGTCCGAGGGTACGGGCGTTGGCGGCGCGGTTGACGGCTATGACGTGGCGGGTAAGACCGGTACGGCCGAACGTGCCGACGAGAACGGCGGCTACCTCAAGGAGAACTACATGTCGTCCTTTATGGGCTTTGCACCGGCACAATCGCCCAAAGTGCTGTGCTATATCACGCTCGACGGAACGCCGAGCGGTTCAGATGCCGCTGCGGTGCCGTTCCAGTCCATTATGGCCAACGCGCTCGACGTGCTGGGTATCCCGCACACGAAGTAGGGGGTTACAATCTTTGGGGCGTTGTTTGTTGTCCCATATGAGGGTGTTCACATGCCCTGCACCACGCATGTGCGGCGCTGGGATACAATACGCCGATAGCATTATTAGGTTTACAGGGGAGCTGCAATGATAGAGATCGCCGTCAACAACCTCGCGGCCGCAACAGGGGCCCGAACCGTGACGGGAGAAGCCGATCGGGTATGCCGCGGGTGCGTTATCGACTCGCGCCAGGTCGAGGAAGGGACGATTTTCGTCGCCTTTCCCGGTGAAAACGTCGACGGCAATGATTTTGCTTCCCGTGCCGTCCAGTCGGGTGCCGGCGCCGTCGTGATGACGCGTGAGCCCGAGGCCGAGCTGGTCTCGCTGGCGCAGGACAAGGGGTGCGCCATCCTGCTGACCGATGATCCCGAGGAGTTTCTGCTGCGTTTGGCGCACACGTATCGCCTGGAGCTTGGCTGCCTGGTCGTTGGTATTACCGGTTCCATCGGCAAGACGACGACCAAGGACGTGCTCGCCGCCGTGCTCGCCAAGCGCTATCGTGTCTGGGCCACCAAGGGCAATTTCAATAACCTGATCGGCATGCCGCTCACGGTGCTTTCCGCTCCGGCCGATACCGAGGTCCTGGTGCTCGAGATGGGCATGAACCATTTCCACGAGATTGAGCGCCTGTCCCAGTCCGCCAATCCCAACCTTGCCATCGTGAGCAAGATTGGTACCTCTCACATCGGCATTTTGGGCAGCCGCGAGAACATCGCCCGCGCTAAGGCCGAGATTGTCCAGGGTATGTGCGCCGCCGGCGACTTCTTGCCGCTGCTGGTTTTGGGCGGTGAGGACGACTTTACGCCGTTCATTCGCGATACGTTCGCCCAGCCTGCTGGTATCGATGTGATGCTGGCCGGCGTCTCGGACGATGATGAGGTCCGTGCCCGCGACATTCGTGTTGATGACGAGGGCCGTCCGGTCTTTACGCTCGATTTTGGCCAGGGTGAGACGACCGATACCATGCTTGCCATCCCCGGCGTGCAGTCCGTCCCAAATGCCGTTAAGGCCGCCGCAGTTGCCTATCGCCTGGGCGTGACGCCCGAGCAGATCGATGCTGCCTTTAGGGGCCTCACGATCACCGGGCACCGCCAGGAGATCAAGCGCGCCAAGAGCGGTGCCCGCGTCATCGACGATTCCTATAACGCCAGCGCCGAATCCATGGCTGCTGGTCTCGATCTGCTGTGCTCGCTTTCGTGCACGGGGTCTCGCATGGCGATCCTGGGCGAGATGGGCGAGATGGGCGATGAGGCTCCTCGCATGCATGAGCTCGTGGGCGCCTATGCCGCCGCCAAGAAGCTCGACATGCTGGCGTGCGTGGGTGGTGAGCTGGCCCAGCTTATGGCCGATGCCGCGCGCATGATGGGCATGGACGAGGACCGCATCCAGGTGTTCTCCGATTATCAGCAGGTGCTCGACCGCATGGGCGGCGCGCTTGAAAAACATGATGTTGTACTGGTCAAGGGTTCCCGCTTTGTTGAGCTCGACCGCTTTGTGGAAGGTGTGTGCTAGCCCATGTTCGGCAATCCCTCGTATCCAACGTATCAGGCTTTTTTGGGGCTTGGCATCGCCGCTGCCATTGCGCTGCTGCTCATGCCGTGGTGGATCAAGCTACTTAAGGTCGAGGGTATCGGCCAGCAGGTTCGTGCCGACGGCCCCAAGCGTCATTTGGTTAAGCAGGGAACGCCCACCATGGGTGGCGTTGTCATTCTCGTCGCGATTTCGCTGACCTGCCTGCTGATGGGCAAGCTCACCACCGAGCTCGTGCTCGTGCTGCTCGCCACGCTGGCGACCGGCGTGCTGGGCCTGATCGACGACCTGACCTCCGTTACGCATGGGCGCTCGCTCGGTCTGACGCCTCATGCCAAGATGATCGGCCTAACCATTATCTGTGTCACCTTTACGGTACTTGCCGTCAACTGGTGCGGCGTCGCCCCCGAGATTCGTTTTCCCGGCGGCCTGACGATTGACCTTGGCGTGCTTTCGACCACCATCTGCGGCCTTTCGTTCCCGTGGCTCTACATTGTCTTTTGCTGGCTGATGATCGCCGGTCTTTCTAATGCCGTGAACCTGACCGATGGCCTTGACGGTCTTGCTGGCGGCACCTCCATGATTGCCATGCTCGCCATGGCTGCCATGGCGTTTTTGCACGGAGACGTGAACCTGTCCATCTTCTGCACCGCGTGTGCCGGTGCCTGCTTGGGCTTTCTGTGGTTCAACTGCTATCCGGCGAGCATCTTTATGGGCGATACCGGCTCGCTTGCCCTGGGCGCCGCGTTTGCCTGCACGTCCATCATGACCAACACCGAGGTCGTCTCCCTCATCATCGGCGGCCTGTTTATCGTTGAGACCCTGTCGGTCATGATTCAGGTTGTCTACTTCCACTTTACGCACAAGCGCGTCTTCCTTATGGCGCCCATCCATCATCATTTCGAAAAGAAGGGCTGGGCCGAGACCAAGGTCGTCATCCGTTTTTGGATTATCGCTGCTGCCTTTGGTGCCGTTGGCCTTGCCCTGTTCTTCCAGTTGGGATAGTGGTCTTTCATGCCTCTTGCTGATGTCTTTAGCCTGCTCGTTTTGGGTCAGGGCAAATCCGGTCTCGATGTCGCCCGCTGGGCGCTGGCACATCCCGAGCGCGTAAGTGCCGTTACCGTGTATGGCGGTGGCACCTCTGAGCCCAATGACGCCACGCGTGCGCTCGAGGCTGCTGGTGCGTCGTTTGTCTATGGGACCGAACAGGTCGAGGGCGCCTATGACGTATGCGTGACGTGCCCGGGCATCTCGGAGTTCTCGGGCTTCTTTAAGGCCGGGCGCGAGCGTGCCGCCCAGATTATGGGTGAGCCCGAGTTTGCCTATCGCCTGTCGCCCGATAACTGGATTGCCATCACGGGCACCAACGGCAAGACGACCACCACGTCGCTGGCTGATTATCTGCTTAAGGCTGCCGGCGAGGCCAGCGTTGCTGTCGGCAACATCGGCGAGCCGCCGGTCAACGAGATTGACGGCCGAGCCCACAACGAGTGGTTTGTGGCTGAGCTCTCGAGCTATCAGATTGCTACGACAACCGAGCTCCACCCCCGCGTGGCGGTGTTGCTCAACATCACTCCCGACCACTTGGGCTGGCATAAGAGCCATAAGAACTATGCACTTGCCAAGATCAAACTGTTTGACAATATGGTCGATGACGATCTGGTGGTTGTCGACGTCGAAGACGCCGGCATTCACGAGTTCGATGAGTACATCTATACGCCGGGTCGTCGCATCTGCAAGGTTGCCTTTGACGAGCCTGAGGGCGAGGATGCCGCCTTTGTGCGCGACGGCAAGATGATCGTGCGTCTGAAGGGTGTCGAGACCCCGCTCATCGCTACATCCGAGCTCAAGATCTCGGGCCATCACAATGTTATCAATGCCCTGTGCGCTGCCACGGCTGCCTTGGCTGTCGGTGCCGATGTCGATGGTGTCTGCCGCGGTCTTGCCTCGTTCCAGCCGCTCGAGCACCGCGTGGAGCCGTGTGGCGAGATTGACGGCGTGCGCTACGTCAACGATTCCAAGGCGACCAACACCGATGCGGTCGAGAAGGCGCTGACGGCATTTCCCGATGACGATGTGATCTTGCTGCTCGGCGGCCACGATAAGGGCACGCCGCTCACGGACTTCGCGCGCGTCGTTATGGACAACGTGCGCTCGGTCGTCTGCTTTGGCGATGCGCGCGAGCGCTTCACCGCCGCTATGGACGAGGCCGATGTCGATGGCGATGTGGATATCGCCCAGGCGGATGACCTGCGCGACGCCGTTGACGTTGCCCGTTCGCTTTCGAGCCGTGGTGACGTGATCTTACTTTCTCCTGCCTGCTCTTCGTTCGATGAGTTCTCGGGCTATGAGGAGCGCGGCCGCGTGTTTAAGGACTACGTGGCTCAGCTTGCCGCTGCAGCGAAATCACAAATGGAATAGGGGTTGCGGTGAGAGAGGAGAGCCCCCGACAAGGTATGAGGAGGCCCGACTCGGACCGTGCTTCCTCACGGCGCATCACACCGCGTTCCAGCCGCGGCGGGCAGTCGTTTAGCGAACGCTATATTGCCGGCGTTCCCGCCCGTATCATGCGCCCCCGTTTGATATTCATGGCCTGCTTGTTTACCTTGGTATGCTTTGGCCTGCTGATGGTGTACTCGGCGTCTTCGGTCGAGGCGCTGCACGAGAATGGCTCGGCGACGTTTTTTCTGGGTCGACAGGCCGCGTTTGCCGTGGTCGGTGTTCTGGCACTGATTGCCATCGTGCGCGTTTTTCCGGACAGCTGGTTTGGGGAGGATGTGCTCAGGATCTTCCTCATAGGCATGATAGGGCTACTGTTTCTGGTGTTCTTGGTGGGCAGCGGCAGCCGTGGCGCCACGCGCTGGCTTAACATCGCCGGTATTCAGTTCCAGCCTTCCGAGTTTTTAAAGCCATTTGCCATTGCGTATT
>CABUJL010000078.1 GCA_902491915.1 uncultured Collinsella sp. | reverse complement strand
AGCGAAAACGCCCCTAAGCGAGCAAGGTGACGTGAAAGAGGAGGGAAGCGTACTTTGGGTACGCGACCGACGATTGAACGTCAGATTGCCGCTTAGGGGCGTTTGCAGCGTCGAGCCGTTACGCGGTTTGGTAAAACCGCGTAACTTACATGACCATAACGTAGCGCGATCCCACGTAGTACTGCTTACCCATCAAAACCGGCTCGTCATCGGGACCGGTAAAGCCGGCACGCAGGTTGAGCAGCGGATCGTGCGGAGCAATGCCCAGCTCGGCCGCCTGCTCGGCGTTAGCTCGAACGGCCTCGACCGTACGGTAGCCAACCGAGACAATCGGCGTTCCGCCAACACGCTCGACCTCGGCAAAAATCGACTTGTCCTCAAGATCGGCCGTCAACAGCTCACGGTAGGCGTCAAACGGCACAAAGATGTTCTCCTCAAAGATGGGCTCGCCGTCGGCCGTACGCACGCGCTTGATATGCAGCAGCAGCGCATCCTTCTGCAGGCCAAAGAACTCCATCTCGTTTTGGCGCGCCGGAACGATCTGGCGATCGATCACGTGCGCACCGGCCTTCATGCCGTTGCCGGCACACAGCGCGGTAAACGTCTGCAGCGTCGAGGCGTGAAACTGGCGGTTGATGTGCGGCGTGGAGACAAAGGTGCCGCGGCCCTGCTGCTTAACCAGGTAACCATCGGAGCACAGCTCCTCGACAGCGCGGCGCACCGTAATACGGCTCACCTCGTACTGCTCGGCTAGTTCAAGCTCGGACGGAATACGCTCCTTGGGTGCATAAACACCTTTCTCGATCGCATCCTTGATTTCGTCATAAATCTGCTGGTAAAGCGGTGCATTTTTGGGCGCGGGCATATCTGATCACTCTTATCGAAATATCGAAATAACTAATACGTATATAACGTCTAGTTTCATGTTACCTCATATTGATAAAACGATACACCCTCCCTACCAAAAAGCGACAGCTTCATTTTGGTAGGTTTTATCTAGGCAAACGAGAGCCCCTCGAAAGCAACGGGGCTTTCGAGGGGCTCGTTCGGATGGGTTGCGCAGGACCGGCAAAATGCCAATACCCTACTTGCCGTCGTCCTGCTGTAGGCTGTCCTGCTCGCTGAGGCGCGCCTGCCTGCTGGCCATGCGCGCGGGCTTGTCGGGATCGGGTACGGCCGTGGGCATGGGCTCGTCGACATGACCGCCCCACCAGCCGCCCACAAAGTTAAGCGTGTGGAACACGTTGATCACGGCGCCGGGATCAACGTCGCACACCAACTTGATAATGTCCTGGCTCTCGTAGGTCGAAACAACGGTGTTCAGCAGGTACATCTTTTCGCGGCTGTATCCGCCGACGACCTCGGCGCAGCTAATGCCGTGCTGAAAATGGTTTACGTAGGCAGTCATGACCTCGTCTGCCTTGCGCGTCGTAATCTGCAGCGTCACGCGATCGTAGCGACGATAGAAACTGTCGATGGTCTTGGTCGAAATAAACTGGAACACGATGGAATACGCCGCCTTGTCCCAGCCAAACATAAAGCCAAAGATCGCCAGGATAAAGCAGTTGAAACCAAAGATGACGCCCCAGATGGTCTTGCCCGTGTGGTTGGAAACCCACAGCGCGATAAAGTCGGTGCCGCCGGTGGATGCGCCGGATTTAAGCGCGATGGCAGCGCCCAGACCCGAGACCACGCCGCCAAAAATGATGAGCATGATCTTGTCGCCCAAAAACGGCGCGAAGTGAAAGACGTTGAGGAACAGCGACGAGAGCACGACCTGCATCATCGAGAAGATGACGAAGCGCTTGCTAATGCCGCTCCAGCATAGGAGCGCCACGGGAATGTTGAGCGCAAGCATGCCGAGCGAGATGTCGATGTGAACGCCGCCCAGCGAGGTAACGCGATCGAGCAGGACCGCGACGCCGGTGAGACCGCTCGGAAGCAGGTCGGCGGGCTGAATGAACGCCTGGATCAGAAATGTCTGGAGAACGGCGGAAATGGTGACCGCCACAGCAGTAATGGCGCGGCGGACGATGGTGAGGCGGCCGAGCACGAGCACTCGGTCCGTGAGCTGATCGATGGCGTTCGCCACGCAGGCTCCTTTCGAAGGCAGATGTAGTTGTGGGATATGTCCGCGATTGTAGCATGGAGCGTGCGGGGGCGCTTCAATTCACCCTCTCCCGACAACCAAAGCGGGACCAGCAACCCCACGACCAAAGGCCCAAATTACAAGTGAGTAGACTTTACGCGACCTGCAGAGCACACCCAAAACCGCCACCCCTGTGACCTGCGGTTTTACAAAGGAAGATATGCATTGCGCTCGGCCTGCGCCAAAAAGTCTACTCACTTAGTCCGAATCGAAGCCAAACGGATCAAAATCGAAACCAAATTGAGCCAGTCCACCGCAAAAAACGTTTGAACCCGTGCTTCTCGCGGCGGATTGACACTACAAAGCGGCCAAAATATCGGTCAGATTATCAATAACGGCATCGGCTCGCGATTGATCGAGGTTGACGCCCTCGTGCGGACGCAGTGCCAGGACGCGGGCGCCGGAACGTTTGCCAGCCTCGATCCCCAAAGGCGAATCCTCGATAACCAGGCACTCGGCAGGCTCCACCCCCAGCGCCTCCATGGCACGCAGGTAGATCTCGGGGTCGGGCTTAAACGCACTGCACTCGTGACCGCTGATGGTGTAGTCCAGCACGTCGGGGATACCGGCAATCTCCACCAGCTCGTCGATCAACTCGCGATAGGACGAGCTCGCGATGGCACACTTCACGCCGCGCTCGTGCAGTGCGCGCATCACCGGCTCCGTCTGCTCGTTGAGCAGCTCGGCATACGGAACGGGGTGGTCCGGGCTGTAGACCTGCTTGTACTCCACGCGAAGGCGCTCGCGCAGCTCAACATCGTCGGGCACCAGCGCCTCCCAAATGGCAGGCTCGTTAGACCCCGAAAGATCGGGGATCTCGTCAAAGTGGAAGCCCTTCTCCTCCATAAACGCCACGCGGCGACGGTTGTAGAACCACTCGGTATCGACCAGCACTCCGTCCATGTCAAACAGCACCGCCTTGATCATACGCATCTCCTCCCACCTGCCAAAAAGGGACAGGTTTATTTTGGTAGGTTTTATCTGGGGTTTTATGACACGACAGACACGCCCTCCCCAGAGCAAAAAAGGGGACGGGGCGCAAACCCCATCCCCTCTCAATCAACCTGTAAGGTCTACTTACTTGTGATTAGTAGGAAAGCTTCCACATGTAGCGACGCATGGTCAGCGGGTGCTGACGAGCCTCGGCGATCTGGTTGCCATACTCGCGCATAACGGCGAGGTGCAGCAGCGGGTTGAAGTAGGTGATGACGCTCGCGGGCACGGCATCAGCCAGGCCGTAGTCCTTGGAGTCAATCAGAGCGACCTTGGCGCCCATGCGCTCAAGGAAGGTGAGGGCGCGGGCGTCCATCGGACGGGTGGCGCCATCGGACATGAAGAAGACGTAGGGCTTACCCTCGGTGGAAACCTCGAACGGGCCGTGGAAGTACTCGCCGGTGTTGTAGGCGGCGGCGTCGATCCACTGCATCTCGGTGAACAGGAAGGCGGCGTGAGAATAAGCCATCTTCTCGGAGGCACCGGAAGCCATGAAGTAAATCATCTTGTCGTCCTTGAAGTCCTCGGCGAACTTCTTGGCGAGCTTCTTGCAGGACTGAGCAGCGTTCTCGCAGAGCTCAAAGACGTTGGTGAGGCCGGTGATCATGTCCTCGTAGTGGTCATAGCCCTCGGTCTGCTGAAGGATCTCGACAGCAAGAGCGATGGCGTAGCCGGGCTTCTCGCACTTGGCAGCGAAGTTGGCGTGGAAGCCGTGAACGATGACGTAGTCAGCGTCGACGGTCAGAGCGGAGCCAGCCTTGTTGGTGAGGGAGACGACCGGGCAGTTGTGCTTCTTGGCGGTCTTGTTGGCCTCGACGGTCTCGGGCGTGGAGCCACCGAGGGAGCAGGTGATCACGAAGGTGTGCTCGTTGACCCAGGAAGGCGTGTCGTAGTTGAACTCGTTAGCGGTGAAGATCTGAACGTTCAGCTTGTCCGTGTTGTTGGCCAGGAAGTACTTGGCGGGGTAAAGGTCGGACATGGAAGCGCCGCAGCCGACGAAGGCGACGCTGTGGATCTCGTGGTTGGACAGGACGTCAGCGACGATCTGCTTAGGGAGGTTAAGGTCGATCTCGTACATCTGACACATTCCTTTCGATTTTTGCGGCGCCACATTGCCGGGCGCTCGCAGGGTTACCGTGATTTGGACCGAGTCGCCGGCCCGTTGAGGATGTGACAAAGGGACTGCCCCTTGTCACGTATAGGGATGGAAGCCTGCCTGGGGTATGGGATGCCAGGCAGGCCCCCGGGGGAAAGCGGTTAGGCGCTTAGTCGCGACTAAGCCAGGATGCCGACCGCGGAGAGGGCGATGCCGCCCACAATGGCGATCACGAGAAGCCAACCGGTGTTGACGTTCTTCTTGATGAGCCAGTACATAAGGCCAGTGAGGCCGAGGGAGATCATCTGGGGCATCATGCCGTCCAGGATGTCCTGGATCACGACGGTGCCCTCAGCGAACTGCAGCGGGGTGGTGGCGCCGATCAGCGTAGCGATCATGCCGCCCACGGACATAAGACCCACGATGCCGCAGACATACATGAGCTTCTCCATGAGGTCGCCGCCCTGAAGCTTGCTCAGGTACTCGTGGCCGCCCTGATAACCCATCTTGGCTGCGAACCAAGTGATCAGCACAGAGGGGACGATGGAGATGAGCATAGCCAGGATCGGGCCCATGATGGAGCCCTGCTGGGCCAGCTGAACGCCCAGGCCAAAGGCGATAACGCGGATGGTGCCCTGGAAGAAGGAGTCACCGATGCCGGAAAGCGGACCCATGAGGGAGGTCTTGACCGCGTTGATCGAATCGGGATCGAAGTTCTCGGGATCCTTGGCGTACTCCTCCTCCATGGAGGCGGAGAGGCCCAGGATGAAAGCGCTCGTCTGCGGGGTGCAGTTGTAGAACGCCATGTGACGGTGGTAAGCCTCTTTCTTAGCAGCGAGCTGCTTGGGGTCGGACTCATCCGGATAGAGGCGATCGAGCGTGGGAACCATGCCGTAGAGGAAGCCCATGTTCATCTGACGCTCGTAGTTCCAAGAGGCCTGGATGGCCCAGGAGCGCCAGAAGAACTGGCTGACCTTCTTGTTCAGGGACACGTCCTTGGTTGCGGTTGCCATAGTGTGTTCCTCCTTAGTCTTCGTCGTCTTCGAGCGGATCGTAGTCGGAATCGACACCGGCGGCTGCATGGGAACCGTTGAACTTGAAGCCCATGAAGACGACAGCCAGGCACACACCGATCAGAGCGACCGCGATGACGGACAGGTTGAGGTAAGCGGCGAGCAGGAAACCGATGAACAGGAACGGAGTCATACCCTTCTTGATCATCATGGTGAGCAGCAGGGCCAAGCCGTAGGCGGTCATGATCTTGGTCGAAACGTTAAGACCAGTGGACAGCCACTCGGGAACCATGTTGACGATGGCCTGAACCAGGTCGGTGCCAACAAAGACGGCGAGGAAGATCGGCAGGAAGTACATGACGGCGTACAGACCGGAGCCGGCGCAGATGTGCATACGGTAGGCGGTCTTGAACTTTCCGTTATCGATCGCGTTATCTGCCACATGGGTGAGGGCGGCGATGATGGAACGGAACACGATGCCGAGGAGCTGACCCAGGACGGCGACCGGGATGGCGATCGTCATGGCGGTCTCGGCGGAAGCATCGGTCAGGCACGCAAAGGCAGCGGCCACGATGCCGCCCAGGACCATATCGGGCGGAACGGCAGCGCCGACCTGCACCAGGCCCATGGACACGAGCTCGACGGCGGCACCGACGGCAAGGCCGGTGGGCACATCGCCCAGCAGCAGACCGACGAGCGTAGCGCCAACGAGGGGCTGCTCGAAGTTAAGACGACCGAGCAGGCGGGAGTCCCACATGCAGAACACGCCGACGAGGCCGACGAGCACCGCACTGATGAACGTATTCATACCCTTCTCCTTTCAGTCAGGCAAAAGCCTGGTTGATTACAGCTTGGCGTCGATGTCGACGCTCTGATACGTAGGGGTCTGCTGGACATAGAGCTTGATGCCCATGTCGAGCAGCTGGTTGACGTCGGCCTTCTGGGTGGCGTCGAGGAAGACGGAGCTGTCCTTGCCGCCGACCTGATCGGCACCGTCGTGGTTGGCGGTGGCGCCCAGGTTGATGGCGTCGAGCTTGTAGCCCTGGCAGAACTGCAGCATCTCGGCCGTGTTGCCAAAGACGAACATGACGCGCTCGCCGAGGGTGTTGAGCTTGTCCATCTTGGCGAGGGCACGCTCGACGGTGAAGACGTTCAGGCGCACGCCCTGGGGCTTGGCCAGCTTAAGAGCGCCCTTCTTGATGTCATCGTTGGCGGCAGCGTTGTCGACGACGATGATGCGCTCGGCCTGAACCTTGGTGGTCCAGGTAAAGACGACCTGGCCGTGCAGCAGACGGTAGTCAAGACGTGCGAGGACGATCTTGGCGGGACCGGAGCTGTGACGGGACGCCTTGGCTTTCTTGGCGGGAGCCGCGGCGGCCTCGACCGGTGCGTTGGGGTTGGTCAGACCGGTGCGGGCCTCGTTGATGAGGGCCGCGAGCTCGGCGCCCTTGACGGGGACGGGGCTCATAGCGAGCGTCAGTGCCAACGGAATGTTGAAACCGCTGACAACCGTGAACTTCGTGCCGTTCTTGGAAAGCTCGACCATGTTGTTGTTGACCGAGCTGCCGAGCATATCGGTCAGCACATAGACGGTGTCGTCCGCGTTGAACGTGGCGATCATAGCCTCAACCTTATTGGTGATGGGCTCCTTGTCGTCACGAGCAAGCGACACGACGTGGACGTTCGACACGTCGCCGAGAACCATCTCGAGCGTGTCTTTGGCGCCTGCGGCCAGGCCGCCATGAGATGCGAGAATGATCTGATTCATCTTGCCTCCTCCTTTTCGTTATGGTCATTATAACGTCTTATACGTTGCCTATATTGCTAATTAGTATAAAGACCGTTCGCGGGTGAAAATCGACCGTTGACGGGTTTAACGTACTTGAAACGTTGGGGCTGGATAGGCCGGCGCTGGCTGGATAACCCCAGGTCAGACGCCGCACACAATCCTCTATCGCACGAAGTACCAGGGGCTTTCCTGCACGGTGGGTTCCAGCGCGATGCCGGTGCGTTCCTTAAACAGATCCATGTCCTGCGATTTTTCGGTCCACCACGCGTTGGGCTTAAAGGTCATGCTCTCAATGACATGACCGACAAACACACTGTTGCGCAGCTTGGAGAAGTCGGTGTTCATAATCAGGATG
The DNA here is from genome assembly GCA_902491915.1 of uncultured Collinsella sp. GTDB lineage: Bacteria > Actinomycetota > Coriobacteriia > Coriobacteriales > Coriobacteriaceae > Collinsella. The sequence goes on along the minus strand of CABUJL010000078.1, from coordinate 1,089 downwards.
GATGCGAGCACAAGCACAATGCCCAGAACCTTGATCGCGCCGGCGGACTCGGCATAGACACCAATGCCCACCAGTACGGTGACGACCGTCTCGAATGACATTACGACGGGAACTTTCGACGTCTCGAGCCCCATGGACAGACCCTGCATATATAAGATGTAGGCCACGGCTGTGGGGATGAGTCCAAAGCCAAGGAACAACAACAACAGCTGTGGCGACATTGCCGCAGCGACATCCGGCCACGGAGCCGCGATGGCCGCCATAACCGCACCGCCAAAAACAAAACCCCAAAACGTGACAGCCAGCGGGTGGACCGTCTTGGTTGCTATTCGGCTAAACACCGCGAGCGACGCACCACAAAGGCCTGCAATCACGCCCGACGTGACGCCCCAAACCGAAAAATGGAAACCGGAAAGGTCGCCATTGGTCACTGCAAGTACACAGCCAACGATGTTAAAGACAATGGCAACGAGCTTGTTGGGGGTCACGTCCTCGCGATAAAGCACGCGGCCGAGCACGACGCCAAACACCGGCGAGGTATAGAGCAGCACCGAGGCCGTGGACATGCCCACCTCGCCCATGCACTCGTAATAGCAGGTGTTGGCGGCGGCCAAACCGACGATACCGACAAGCGCGCAGGGAACAAGCTCTTTAGGGCTTGCCTTGAACAGGGCCAGCGGACCCTGAGCCACGGTAGACCCCTCACCCGGACGGCAGCCCATAAACATCAGGACCGGTGCCAAGATAAGCGCTCCGACCAACAAGCGAAAGGCGGCCATGCTCTGGGACGAAACGCCCATGGCCGAGATGCCGTTTACAAAGATTCCGATGCTGCCCCACATAAGCGCGGCGATCAGCACCAGCACATAGCCCAGATTGCTTTTCTTCAACGCAGCCTCCTCGGTATTGTTTCCAATATCTTTCATACTACGTTATAGTCGTTATATACATTTTTCAAGACACAAATCGCCGAACGGAAAAATCCGCTCGCCCACACACTCATTGGGTAGTCATTGGGGACGTTCTTAAATGACTAGTCGTTGGGTGTTCCTATAGTTTTGTCAACCGTCGGGGCTACTCCCGGTAGGG
>CABUJL010000077.1 GCA_902491915.1 uncultured Collinsella sp. | reverse complement strand
CTTCAGCTCCATAGCATTCCTCCTATAGCACCGTGCCCTCAGGCAGGTCGACACGCACGACATCCACGACGTCGCCCGCCTTGAGCTCGCACGGTCCTTCGTCAATACGCAGCAGGCAGTTGGCCCGCTGCATCGTGCCGAGCAGCGCCGAATTCTGCGTCTTGGCCTCGGTCACCAACAGCTCATCGGTCTCGGGGTCGCGCAAAACCGTGGCGCGATCAAAGAAGCGGCGATGCTGTCGCTTTTTCACGCCGTGCGTGAGCGTCGCCTGCTGTACGGGACGCGCATCCTCGGCAAAGCCGCGCATCTTGCGAATCGCCGGACGGGCGAGCATCTCAAAGCCCACATATGCCGCTGCCGGATTGCCTGAAAGCCCCAGGTAGGGCTTACCCCCGAGCAAGCCAAACGTGATGGCCTTGCCCGGACGCATCGAGATGCGATCGACCAGCACCTCGCCCTCGCGCTTAACCAGCGCCGTCACATAGTCGTAGTCGCCCGCCGAGGCGCCACCGCTCGTAATGACAAAATCGCACTCCTGCACGGCACGATGCACCAGCTCGGCAATCGCCTGCTCATCATCGGGCGCAATGCCGTAGAACACGGGCTCGGCGCCGGCATCGAGTGCCTCGGCCATCAGCGCCGCGGAGTTGGAATCGCGAATCTGACCGCGCGCCGGTACCCTACTCGGTGCGACCAGTTCCGTGCCCAGCGAGATGATGCCCACACGTGGGGCAGCGTGCACCTTCACGCTCGCGTATCCGGCGCTTGCCAGCAAGCCGGCGCCCGCCGGAGCCACGACCTCGCCGGCATGCATCACAACATCGCCGGCATGGGCCTCCTCGGCGGCAGAGCGAACGTTCTCCCCTACCTTGGCAGGCGCCGAGAAGCGAACGTGCGAGCCCTCGTTGCCATCGCCATCGAGTACGTCGACGATCTCGTACTTCACCACGGCATCGGCACCTTCGGGCACCGGCGCGCCCGTCATGATGCGGACGGTCTCGCCCGCGCCGATTGTGCCCTCAAAGACATGGCCCGCGGCCTCGTGTCCTACGACGGAGAGCGTCACCGGAGTGTCACCGGCGGCCGCAGCAAGATCGGCTGCGCGCACGGCATACCCGTCCAAGGCGCTGTTGGCAAACGGCGAGATGTCGATATCGGCCACCGCGTCCTCGGCCAAGGGAAGACCGGCGGCCTGCCACACGGGAATCTCGACGAGATCGGTCGGAGTAACGTGCGACAGGACAATCGACTGCGCGTCCTCCAGCGGAATGAGTTTCTCTGCCATATGCACCTCTTAATGCCACGGCGCACAACAGGGGCGCCGATTCTTTATACTTGTCTCAGTATAATCCCCCGACGCACGACCGCGACTCGGCCTGCACCCGCAAATACACCTGTCGGTTGCAGGCCGCGAAACAGAATGGAAACCAACCCACCGGCTCGTCGCGTTTACCGCGTTTTATAATGCTTGCGTTGCAACCTAAAAGAGGAACGTATGGCTCATAACGACAAACCCGAAAGCGCAAACGAAGCGCAGGATCATTCCCAGCCGCTCGACGAAGGCGGTTTTTTCTCCCTGAACGACGTCATCGCGGCAGGCAGGCATCAGCTCACCCGCTCTGAGCATCTCCTGGCTGCCGACACGCGCCGCAACGCCCGCAACCTACTCGCGAGCGCCAAGTTGCTCGCACTCGTCGTCATCGTCTCGCTCGCCATGGGCGTTGCCGCTTGGGCGTTTTTGGCCTCGCTGAATATCGCGACCGACTATCGCGAGCACCATGTGTGGGTCTACGCCTTGCTTCCCGTTGTGGGCATGGCCACCGCATGGGTCTACAAGAACCACGGTCTCGCCGCAAAGCGTGGCAACAACCTGGTCATCGACTCCGCTCTGGGCACACGCCTCATCCATATGCGCATGGCCGTCCTCACGTTTGTGTGCTCCACGCTCACACACCTAACGGGCGGATCGGCCGGTCGCGAGGGGGCCGCAGTGCAGATCGGCGGCACCATCGCCAGCAACATCTCGAGCCTCGCCCACCTCGAAAAGCATGACCACCACGACCTCATGCTCGCCGGCATCTCGTCGGCCTTTGGTGCCGTATTCGGTTCGCCCCTTGCCGGAGCTTTCTTTGGCATGGAGATGTGCTTTATCGGCAAGATCGACTACACCGCGGGCATCTACTGTCTGGTCGCCTCGTTTACCGGCTACTTTACATCACTCGCCCTGGGTACCGAGTACGAAGCGAATGTCATCGCCAGCGTTCCCACCATGACGCCCAAGACGGTCGTCATCGTTGTTATCAGCGCCATCATCTTCGGTCTGACGGCACGTCTCTTTGCCTGGTCGGTTCGAACCGTCAAGAGCCTGTACGGTCGCTTTATCACCAATTACCTTGTTCGCGCACTCATCGGCGCACTCGTGGTTTTGGCCGCCTATGCCCTCCTCGACGCTTGGGACTACGCCGGCCTTTCCACGTGGCTTTCCGGCGCCGGATTTGCAGGCAACACCACCCTGACGGACGCAGCCATCAAGTTGGTCGTCACAGCACTTACCCTGGGCGCGGGCTTCCAAGGCGGCGAGGTCACGCCCCTGTTTGGCATCGGTGCGGCGCTCGGCGGCTGGATAGGTTGCCTCGTCGGAATCGATCCCAGCTTTCTGGCAGCGCTGGGCATGCTCGGCGTGTTCTGCGCCGGCCTCAACGTGCCTATCACCACCTGCATGATGGCCATCGACCTGTTCCACGGCACGGCCGCCGGATTCTTTGTCATCGTGGCCTTTATCAGCTACCTAACCGGCGGACACCGCGGCGTGTACCCCGCCCAGCGCATCATCTCACCCAAGCGCCGTTCGCTTATTGTGGATGAGGGCGGTACGGTAGCGGATGCTATCGAGCGCCACAACGACCTGATAGAGTAGACGTAAGTATTCGCCGTGCAGCCACAATCGGGGGCAATTCGACCTGAGCGCGACCGCACCGTCACGTCATACGCCGGGAGTCGCCCCATGCACGCAACTGATTTTGGTCGCACGCTCATCATCGCCAATCCTGCCGCCCAGTCGGGTGCGGCGCGCGAAGTTGCCGAGCGCCTGCAGCGCTTTTTGGACATGACTGCACGTGCATCCCAGTTTGACTTGGTGCTTACCGAGCACATGGGGCACGCCAAAGAGCTGGCCGCCCAGGCAACGGACTATCGCACCGTTATCGCACTCGGCGGCGACGGCGTGATCCACGAGGTCGTCAACGGTCTTATGACGCAAAAGGAGGACGCCCGCCCCGCTCTTGCCGTCCTGCCCGTGGGCTCCGGCAACGATTTTGCCCAGACGCTCGGCATCGACGATTTCTCCGGCAAGGATTTTGGCGCGCTGCTCACCTGCAAGCTGCACCGTCAGGACATCGGGCGCATTCGCTCTTGGAGCCCTGCGCGCGGCAGCGGCGAGGCTACCGTTGAGTACTTCGACCAGACGCTTTCGATCGGCATCGATGCCGCCATCGGCCTGGGCACCACCGAGCTGCGCAAAAAGACGGGTCTCACCGGCGCGCCGCTCTACACTCTCTCGGGACTTGAGCAGTTTGGCCTACGCTATCGCAACTACCCCATGACAGTCAGCTTTGACGGCGCGCCCGCCGAGCGCGTAAGGGCGATCATCATGGCGATTCAGCTGGGCCCCACGTACGGCTCGGGCTATCGCATCTGCCCCGATGCCGACCCCTGTGACGGCATACTCGACGTCTGCTACGCCTGCGGCCCCGTCCCTCGCGCGGTAGCCCTGCCTATGTTCCTTTCGGCCAAGGACGGCCACCATACCAAGTTGCCGCCGGTTCGCATGCGCCGCTGCCGCCATGCCGAGCTTACCTTTGAGGAGCCCGGCTACCCCATCCAGGCCGACGGCGAGCCCATCGTCGCCTCGCGCATCGAGGTCGACATCCTTCCCGCCGCCCTCGAGGTCTGGCACCCTACCCGCTAACCACCCCTAAGTTGCGGTGAAATAGAGACTGTTAATGCAGCTAAAGCCACAAAACAGTCCCTATTTCACCGCAACTTATTAAGAAGATCATTCCTCCCCGCCCGGCTTACGACGGTTGGCCTTTTTAATGGCGTTGAAGTGCTTGTCGTTGAGCCTGCGCTGGCGCGATCGCTGCGGCACTTTGGTCTTGACGCGACGGCGCGGTGGACGGCCACGACGCTCAAGCTCTGCCCTCAGCTTACGCAAACAGCAGCTGCGATTCTGAAACTGACTGCGGCTCTCGCGCGCCGTCACGACAATCCCCGTGGGCCCATGCTTCATGCGCACCGCCGAGTCCGTCGTGTTCACGCCCTGTCCGCCCGGGCCCGTCGCGCGAAACACCTGCGCCTCGCAATCGCGCGCCAACTCCTCGACCGACATCTCGGCATAGCGCGCATACTCGCGCCATCCCATCTTGTTCTCATCCATATCAACACCTCCCCTCATACAAAAAATGTGACAAAGGGACAGTCCCTTTGTCACATCGCATACCAATCGCTTGTGTTGCGCACCTAGGCGAACGTGATCTCGCCGGTCTCGCAGTCCATTTCGGCGATACGGGCCAGGCTCTCAACGCGGAAGCCGCGCTCGCGGAGCTTATCGCCACCGCCCTGGAAACCCTTCTCCACGGCAATGCCGATGCCGGCAACCTCGGCGCCCGCGGCCTCGCAGATCTTGATAAGACCCTCGAGCGCACAACCGTTGGCCAGGAAGTCGTCGATAATCAGGACCTTATCGCCCTCGGACAGGAAACGCTTACCCACGATAACCGGGTACTCCTTCTGCTTGGTAAAGGAATAAATGGTCGTGGCATACTGCTCGCCGTCGAGGTTGATGGACTGGGCCTTCTTGGCAAAGACCACCGGCACGCCGCCAAAATGCTGAGCCGCGATGCAGGCCATACCAATGCCCGAAGCCTCGATCGTCAGGATCTTGTTGATCTCGACACCCTCGAACAGACGGGCCCACTCGGCACCCATGTGGTCGAACAGCTCAACGTCGCACTGGTGGTTGAGGAAGGCATCAACCTTAAGGACGTTACCGGCCTTTACGATGCCGTCATGGCGAATACGATCCTCAAGCTCCTGCATGGCGCAACCCCTTCTCGCGGCAACGATACCGCGCGATTAATAAACGTTGTTCGATAGTCTACCACGGACCGACCCCCGCCCGCCCCACAAGCCGCATCGCACCATAAAGCTGCAAGACCAGTAGATAGGCCCGATTCGTGGCAGACAGCCTCCCAACACGCTAATGGCGGACGCGTATCCTCACCAAACGCACCATGGCAAGCGCAAAGCCCACGGCGGCCACAGCCATGAGCACGTAGAACACCGAACGGAAACCAAACAGGAACACATCCGGACGACCTGCAACAAAACTGGTCACGGCCTCGCCCATCGCCACGCTCATCTGCCCATACAGGATATGCGACGCCACCGTAATACCGAGTGCCATGCCGGCGTAGCGCGCCAAACTGCCCAAGCTGCCCGCAAAGCCGAGCGCTTCGCGCGGAGCCGAACCCATATACAGCGAGTTGTTGGGGCTCTGGAAAATCGACGTGCCGCACGACATAAATGCGACGCAGCACACGATCACAGGGATAGAAGAGTGCTCGTTGAGCGTGCTTACCGCAAAGAGACCGCACACATACACGCCCAGGCCGACCGCCGTGGGGCCCTCGCAGCCGACACGGTCCGAAACCGTTCCCGAAAGCGGGCCGATAAAGGCATTCACCATTGGCAGCGCCAAAAACAGCAGGCCCGAAACGTCAGACCCAAACCCATGCGCGTCCTGAAAATAGAACGGCAGAATAAACTCGGATGCGCCAATACCAACGAACACGATGAGCATGCAGGCAAGGTTGATGGTGAAGGCCGAATTTGCAAAGCAGCGACGAGCGGCCTCGATCAGGGACATGGGGCGTTCGCCGGCCTCTGGCCTAACATGCGGCAGCGTGTAGAGTCCCACGATAAACGAGATCACGCCAATGGGCAGGTTGATGAGGAAGATGCTCTCCCAGGGAAAGCTTGCCACCAGCATGCCGCCGAGCACGGGGCCACACATCATGCCGAGGGCCACGAAGGTCGCGAGAATACCCATGGCACGGCCTCGTTCGCGCGCCGGAAACGACTCGGTGATGATACCCATGTTGTTAGCCATGGCCGCCGCGCAACCGACGCCCTGAACAATGCGTGCCAGGATAAGAACCTCGAGCGAGGCCGAAAGGCCACAAAGCAGCGAGCCGGCCGTAAAAACAATTACACCCAGCTGGAATACGCCCACCTTGCCGCGCACGTCGCCCAAGCGGCCAAACGGCAGCATAGCCACGCATGTCGCAAGCAGGTACACCGAGCTCACCAGCTGGATACGGTCGAGGCCCACGCCCAGCTCCTTTTGCATCACGGGCAGCGCCACGGTCACGACGGTCGAATCCAGACACGACATAAACGTCATGATGAGCACGGTAAACAGAATCGCCCATTTGTTCTTGCCATGGGTGTCGCCCTCAAGGGCAATGTGCTCGCGGCGCAGCTGCTCTGCGGTTTTCTCCATATCCATCCTTTCGAGTGGCGCAACGCAAAAACGGCGCCCCAATCGCCTGCGAACAGTCGCGATTGGGGTCCCGCCTACGGAATCGGAACGAAAGGTCGCCGAAGCTTTCTGCCAGCATCGGCACCTTATACGGAGCTAGCCTAGCACTGCTCGAGTGCCTGCTCAAGGTCGGCAATCAGGTCGGCCGTGTCCTCGAGACCGCACGACAGGCGCACCATGTCGGCGGAGATGCCACAGGCGATGAGCTCCTCATCGTTCATCTGGCGATGGGTGGCGTTTGCCGGATGCAAGCAGCAGGTGCGGGCGTCGGCAACGTGCGTAGCTATCTGGGCGAGCTTGAGGCTCTTCATAAAGGTCTCGGCCGCCGCGCGACCACCGATAAAGCCAAAGCTCACGACGCCGCACGTACCGTTGGGCATGTACTTCTGAGCGATGTCATAGTACTTATCGCCCTCCAGGCCCGGATAGCTCACGAAGCGCACCTTGGGATGGCTCTGCAGGAACTTGGCAACGGCCAGGCCGTTCTCGCAATGACGCGGCATGCGCACATGCAGGCTCTCGAGCGAGCTGTTCAAGAAGAAGGCCGCCTGCGGATTCTGCATAGGACCAAGATCGCGCATGAGCTGAGCGGTTGCCTTGGTAATGAAGGCGCCCTCGCGACCGAACTTCTCGGCATAGGTCACGCCGTGGTAGCTCTCGTCGGGCGTAGTAAGACCCGGGAACTTGTCCGCATGGGCCATCCAGTCAAACTGGCCGTGGTCGACGATCACGCCGCCCAGGTAGGCAGCATGTCCATCCATGTACTTGGTGGTAGAGTGTGTAACGATATCGGCGCCCCACTCAAAGGGACGGCACATCACGGGTGTCGGGAAGGTGTTGTCCACCATCAGCGGCACGCCGTGGTCATGTGCGGCCTTGGCAAAGCGCTCAATATCGAGCACGGCAAGGGCGGGGTTGGCGATCGTCTCGCCAAAGACGAGCTTGGTGTTGGGCTGGAAGGCTGCCTCGAGCTCTTCATCGGTGCAGTCGGGGGCAACGAACGTGCAGGTCAAGCCCATGCGACCCATGGTATGGGCAAGCAAGTTGTAGGTACCGCCGTAGATGGCAGAGCTTGCGACCACGTGATCACCAGCCCCGGCAACGTTAAAGATCGCGAGGAAGTTCGCAGCCATACCCGAGCTCGTGAGCATCGCAGCGGTACCGCCCTCCATCTCGCAGATCTTGGCGGCAACCAAATCGCACGTGGGATTCTGTAGACGGCTGTAGAAGTAGCCCGACTCCTCTAGGTCGAAAAGCTTGCCCATGTGCTCGGACGTGTCGTACTTCCACGTGGTGGACTGGTAGATGGGCACCTGGCGCGGCTCGGCATCTCCCGGGTGATAGCCGCCCTGAACACATGTGGTACCGATAGTCTGCTCACTCATATCTAGCTCCCTTGCCTGGGTTTTAGTTTTATTCGGTTCACGATACCGCTACCCTGTACCCCTCTCAACCCATCCCCAAGGTAGGTTATGGGACTAATTAATCAAGGGTATTTTTCTTAAGCCTTGGGCATTTGCTCGATAGATAAAAATGAGGCATTCATGAGGCTCTCGATGATTACATGCACCGGCACGGGTACCATAGGCGAGTGCACCGTAACCAAGGAGACAACAATGAAGCAAATCGATACGGCCCAGCTCGACATCACCGCCTGTCAGGCTCAGGCTGCCGAATACCACGCCCGCGGCTTCAACTGCGCCCAGGCCGTCGCCTGCATGCTCGCGCCTGCCGTCGGGCTCGACCCCCAGACCGCCTTTACCCTCACCGAGGGCTTTGGCGCCGGCATGGGCGGCATGACCGAAACCTGCGGTGCCATCTCGGGCGCTGTGGCCATCATGGGCTTTGTGATGAGCGACGGCATGGAAAACCCCAAGACCAAGGGCCAGACCTACAAGCTGTCGCGCGAAATCGCCAAGCGTTTTGGCGAGAAGAACACGACGACTGTCTGCGGCACGCTCAAGGGCATCGGATCGGACAAGGGTCCGCTCCGCAGTTGCCCCGGCTGCATCGACGATGCCGTCGAGATTGCCTGCGATGTGCTAA